>JAJUHM010000640.1 GCA_029279925.1 Aquabacterium olei | reverse complement strand
TGCCAGCCGCCGTTGTTGGCCGCCAGATCGAAATCGAGCAGCTTTTCGGCAAAGTAGGCCTCGCCCCGGCGCCAGTCGATGCCGAGGTCCTTCACCAGGAAGCTGGCCGTGACCATGCGCAGGCGGTTGTGCATGTAGCCAGTCTGGTTCAACTGACGCATGGCGGCATCTACCAGCGGGTAGCCGGTCCTCCCACCGCACCAGGCCTGGAAGTGGGCCTCGGCCCGGGCGCCGTGGGCCCATTTGATCCGGTCGTACTCGCGCTTGTAGGCGTGGCCCACCACGTGCGGATGGTGGTGCAGGATCTGGTGGTAGAAATCCCGCCAGATCAGCTCCGACAACCAGGTTCGGGCGCCTTCCGAGCCCGCCTGCATGCGCTCCCAGGCCAGCCCGGCAAGCTGCCGCACCGACACCGTCCCGAAGCGCAGGTGCGTCGACAGGTAGCTCGGGCCCTTGATGCCGGGAAAGTCGCGCGTCTCGTCGTAGCGGTCGATGCGCGTGAGGAAGTCGTCGAGCAAAGCCTGCGCCCCGTGCATGCCGGGCGCCACCTTCAGTTCGCCCGGGTCCTCGAAACCGATTTCGGCCAGCGTCGGCACGCGGGGCGCCCCCACGGCGCACACCGCTTCGGGGATCACGGCCAGACGTGCGGCAAAGGGCGCGATGGGGTAAGGCTTGACGTAGAACGGATCGAGCTTTTTCAGCCAGGCGTTCTTGTAGGGCGTGAACACGCCGTAGGGCGAGTCGTTCCCGGTCAGCACCTCGTTGCGCTCGAAGATCACATGGTCCTTGGAGGTGTACAGCGCCACCCCCAGGTCGCTCAGCCGGCCGCGTACCCGGGCATCGCGCTCGAGCGCGCTAGGTTCGTCGTCGTGGTTGGCGTACACCGCCTGCACGCCGAGTTGCGCCGCCAGCGCCGGGATCACCTGGATCGGGTTGCCGTGGCGCACGATCAGCCCTGCGCCTTGCCCGCTTGGCTGGGGCTGTCCTGTGCGGGCGCCCGTGGCCAGCGCCGCCAGCCCGGCGTCCAGTTCCACCAGGCTCTCGCGGATGAAGGCCACCCGGCGGTCGGTTCGGGGCAATGGCGCGAGGATGGCCTCGTCGAACACGAATACACACCACACCTTGCGCGCGGCTTTCAAGGCGTGAAACAGCGCGGCGTGGTCCTGGCAGCGCAGATCGCGGCGGAACCAGACGAGGGCAGACTCCAGGTGTTCGCTCATGGCAGGGTGGCAGGGACGAAGACAGGGCAGGACTGTGACACGCCGGCAGGCCTTTTCAGACCAGGCGGCGCACCTGACCCCGGGACGACTAAAATCCGGACCATGTCCGAAGGCGCCGCATCCCCGATCAATCTGACCAACCAGTTCCTCATCGCCATGCCCGGCATGGTGGACGGCCATTTTGCCGGGACGGTGGTCTACCTGTGCGAGCACACCGAAAAGGGGGCGCTGGGTCTGGTCATCAACCGCCCGATCGAAATCGACCTGCGCCACCTGCGGCAG
>JAJUHM010000639.1 GCA_029279925.1 Aquabacterium olei | reverse complement strand
GGTGTCCGATGTCCGGATGACCCTGCTGGTGGTGCCGCGCTACCACCTGCGGCCCTCCAGCCGCCCGTTCGAGCAGACCCTGCACACGTTCCACCAGCAGGGACACGAACTGGCCCTCCACGGTTACAGCCACCTGGACGATGGCGAGCCATCAGGATGGATCGACCACGTCCGACGGCGCTGGTACACCGACGGCGAGGGGGAGTTTTCAGCCCTGCCTCGGGACGAAGCGCTGCGGCGTCTGGAAGCGGGACGGCACTGGTTCAGCCGGCGCGGCTGGCCCTTGCACGGCTTCGTGGCGCCCGCATGGCTGATGAGCCGCGGCACCTGGCAGGCGCTGCAGCAAATGCCGCTGGATTACACCGCCACGCTCGGATCGGTCTACAGCCTGCCTGCGGCCGAGCGTTTCCGCAGTGCGTGCATGGCCTTCAGCACCCGGTCCGCCTGGCGACGCGCAGCGTCGTTGCCACGCAATGCCTGGGTGGCGGCCCGGTGGCACGCCCAGCCCCTGGTCCGCTTCGAGTTGCACCCCCACGACGCCGACCACACGCTCATCCGGCGCTGCTGGCAGGACCGGCTTCGCGCCCTGCTGGACCAGCGCGACGCCCTTCCCCTGGCCGAGGCCGTGCGCGCGCTGCGCGGGCCGCTTGCCCACACCCTGGCGACCGCATCATGACCCACCTTGACACGCGCATCGAACACGACGCACTCGGCGATGTCGCCGTTCCCGTGGAAGCCCCGTGGGGCGCGCAGACGCAGCGCGCATTGCGTCATTTCGCCATCTCGCACGAGACCATGCCAAGCGAGCTGATCCAGGCACTTGCGCGGGTCAAACGAGCCTGCGCGAGGACCAACGCTGCGCTGGGGGTTCTGCCTCCCGAGATGGCCGCCGCCATCGAAGCCGCGGCCACCGAGGTCATCGAGGGAGGACACGACGAGGCCTTTCCGCTGCGGATCTGGCAATCCGGTTCCGGCACCCAGACCAACATGAACATGAACGAGGTGCTGGCCCACAGGGCGCACGCCCTGTGGGCGGCACAGGGCGATGCCAGCACCCGCATCCATCCGAACGACCACGTCAACCGGAGCCAGTCTTCCAATGACGTGTTCCCGACGGCCATGCACGTGGCCAGCGCGCTGGCGGTGCATCAGCGCCTGCTGCCGGCCCTGTCTGCCCTCCGCGGCAGCCTGCATGCCCAGGCCGGCCGCTTCGGCCACCTGGTGAAAATCGGCCGCACGCACCTGCAGGACGCGGTGCCGCTGACCCTGGGGCAGGAGTTCTCGGGGTACGAAGCCCAGCTGGCCCATGCCGAACAGGCCATCGTCCAGACCCTTCCCGCCGTGCAGGCGCTCGCCATCGGCGGCACGGCGGTCGGAACGGGGCTCAACGCACCGCCCGGCTTCGGCGAAGGGGTGGCTCAGGTGTTGACCGAGGACACGGGCCTGGCCTTCAGCCCGGCCCCCAACCGGTTCGCCGCCATCGCAGCCCACGATGCCATCGTGGGC
>JAJUHM010000638.1 GCA_029279925.1 Aquabacterium olei | reverse complement strand
GTTGCCGAGGGCGGCGTCGAGGATGTGCGCAGCGGCAGTGATTTGGTGGGGCTGAGCGGCACCCCCTATCGGGAGTGGTGAGTTGATCCAGCTCTTCAACGTCACCAAGTCCTATGAGCGCGAACAGTGCGCCCTGACGGACATCACCCTGCAGATCGACAAGGGGGAGTTCGTCTACCTGACCGGTCCGTCCGGTGCCGGCAAGTCGACCCTGCTCAAGCTGATCTGCTGCGCCGAGCGCCCGAGTCGCGGGCAGATTCTGATGGACGGCCGCAACATCACCCAGCTGGGCGATCGCGCCATCCCCTACCTGCGCCGGAATCTGGGGATCGTCTTCCAGGATTTCAAGCTGCTGACCCGGCGCACGGTCTTTGAGAACGTCTCCTTTCCGCTGGAAGTACAGGGACGGCGGCGCATGGAGGTCAGCAAGAAGGTCTACCAGGTCCTCAAGCAGGTCGGCCTGGAACACCGGCTCAGCCATTACCCGCTGCAGCTTTCCGGAGGGGAACAGCAGCGGGTGGCCGTGGCGCGGGCCCTGGTGGTCGATCCGCTGGTGCTGCTGGCGGATGAACCGACCGGCAACCTCGACCCCGATGTGACCCTGGATATCATGGAGCTCTTCAAGGGAGCCAACGCCCGCGGTACCACCATCGTCATGGCGACCCACGACCGGGGGCTGATCTGGCAGTATCCGCGCCGGGTGCTGACCCTGGAAGCGGGCCGGCTGAGCGGGGACCAGCAGCCATGATCGGGCAGCTCCCGTACTTCATCATAAGGGCGCTGCGCAACATGCGGCTGAGCCCGGTTCTGAGCGCGGCGGCGGTCTTCACCGTGGCGGTGGCCCTGGCTCTGCTGGCGTTTTTTGCCATTGCCGTGTTGAATGTGCAGCGGATGACGGCCAGCTGGGCCAGTGAGCTGGCTATCGTCGCCTATCTGGAGCAGCCCCCCGACGGGGCCGGGCTGACCCGGTTGCTCGGCGAGATCCGCGCCTATCCGGAAGTGGCGGCCGTCACGTACATCTCGCGCCAGGAAGCGTTTCTGCGCTTTCAAAAGCGCCTCGGCAGCGACGCCGACCTGCTCGACGGGCTGGGTGCCGACCTGCTGCCGGCGTCGCTGGAAATCCGCCTCAAACCGGAGAGCATGAGCCAGACCGCAGCGGTGGCCGAACGGCTCGGCCGCAACCGGGCGCTGGGCGAGTTGCACTACGGGCGCGAGTGGCTGGAGCGTTTCGAGGCGTTTTTGACGCTGTTGCGCACCCTGGGGGCCGGATTGGGTGGCTTTCTGGTGCTGGCTGCCCTGGTGATTGTGGCCAACACCATCAAACTGACGCTTTATGCCCGCCAGGATGAGCTGGATGCGATGACCATGGTCGGGGCCACGGCCATGTTCATCAAGCTCCCCTACCTGATCGAGGGGGCGGTTCAGGGGCTGCTTGGCGGCGTGCTCGCACTGTTGGTCAGCTTCGCCGCCTACGCGCTGGTGCTGCGCGAGAGCCTGGGCAGTCTGCTGCTGCTG
>JAJUHM010000637.1 GCA_029279925.1 Aquabacterium olei | reverse complement strand
GCTGTCCCGGCTGATCGCGATCAAGACGCTGCATGTGGACCTGCCCCAGGCAGACCGGGCGCGGTTCGATGCGCTCTTTCTCAACGAGGCCCGCGCCGCAGGCAGCCTCAACCACGCGCACATCGTCACCGTCTACGATGCGGGCACCAGCGAGCGCGGGCCCTACATTGCGATGGAGCTCCTCAAGGGCAAGGACCTCCGGCAGGGGCTGCAGTCCGGTTGGCGTCCGACGCCGGTCCAGGCCGCGCTCATCGTGCGGCGGGTGGCCGACGCGCTGAGCTATGCGCACCACAAGGGCGTCATCCACCGCGACATCAAGCCGGCGAACATCTTCATGGTGGGCCGCACGCAGCCCTGCGTGCTGGACTTCGGCATCGCCCGCATCCGTCAGGTGGAGTCCCTGGCGCAGCGGGACGACCCGCAGAGCCGGTTTCAGGACATCGCGGGCGGGTCGCCCTTTTACATGGCCCCCGAGCAGGTGCGCCACCAGCCGGTGGACCACCGGGTCGACGTCTATGCGTTGGGCGCGGTGCTGTATGAACTCCTGACCGGGCAGCGGGCGGTCCAGGGCGACACGCTGGAGGGCATTGCCGAAGCGGTTCTGACTGGCAAGCGCCCGACCGTCCGTGAGTTGAACCCGGCGGTGCCGGCCGCGCTGTCGGTCATCGTCGAGCAGGCCATGGCGCACGACCCGGCCCGGCGGACGCGTTCTGCCCGCTTCCTGGCCCAGTCGCTGCGTGACTGGCTGCAGACGGCCGAGGGCACCTCCGCGGCAGACTCAGAGGCGGAAGCGTCCGTCATGCCGGGCGCCGCAGCCTGGCCGCGAGGGGGGCGCCGGCACCGCTGGGTCAGTGCCGGAGCCAGCGCCGTGGCGCTGGGGGCTGCGGGTGCGCTGTGGTGGCAGCTTGCCGATCCGCGCGGCGAACAAGCCCCGCTGCCAGCCGACCGCGGCTTGTCGTCGGCAGCGGCTGCGTCGGCCTCGGCGCTTCTGCCTGCGTCGCCCCCGCGATCGGCCCTGACCTTGACGCCCACCATGTCCCCGCCCCAACAGGCTGCCAGTGGGCCCGCGCCGTCCGTGCCGGACGCCACGCCCGGGCTGCTCAAGTTGGCGATCAGCCCCTGGGGCGAGGTGGACGTCGATGGCCAGGTGATGGGGGTCACGCCGCCGCTGACCCAGCTGAAGCTGGCCCCGGGCACCCGCACCATCACCATCCGCAACGGCGATGCGCCCGTTTTCCGGCAGACTGTCGACGTGCAGCCGGGACGCGAGCTGCGCATTCGCCACCAGTTCTGACCCCATCTGCCATGAAGCCTGTCCGGAGCAGTCGTCTGACCGCCGTGTCGCCTGCCTTGTCTGCCCTGTCGTCCTGCCGGCCCGCCCGGGCGGCGATTGCCTGCGCCCTGGTCGCGACACTGGCCGGCTGCCAAAGCACCTCGCCTCGCCCCGCGGTGGACCCGGGGCCTCCGCCCTCGGTCCGGCCCGCTGCACCGGCGGCCGCGCCCGCAGGGCCGGCTG
>JAJUHM010000636.1 GCA_029279925.1 Aquabacterium olei | reverse complement strand
CCTACGATGCCAGCCGGGGCGAGGAAGGCGTGTCGGTGCAGGGCGCCCTGCTGATCGGGCTGCTCGGCGCCATCGGCTTCAGCGCCTGGCGCGGGCTGGAGCACATCGAGGACGGCCCCGATGGCTGGACCTGGGCCAGCCTCGGGCTGATCGCGCTGACCCTGCTGGTGGCCGCCCTGTCCATGCAGGCAGTGCCCGGCGGGCTGCGCATCGGCCTCACCGGCAAGTTCTTCGGTGTCGCCGCCACCCTCGCCGTGCTCTACGCCATGCTGCGCCACGCCCTGTCGGAGGATGAGCTGCGCGACTGGCTGTGGGAATCCTGGCGCTTCGTGAAGCAGATCTTCCCGCTGCTGGTGGCGGGGGTGTTCGTGGTGGGCATGATCCGCGTGCTGATCCGGCCGGAGTGGATCGAGGCGCTGGCCGGCAGCAATTCCCTGAGCGGCAACCTGGCCGGGGTGGCCTTCGGCGTGTTCATGTACTTCCCGACCCTGGTGGAGGTACCCATCGCCCGGATGTTCCTCGACCTGGGCATGCACCGGGGGCCGCTGCTGGCCTACCTGATGGCCGACCCGGAGCTGTCGCTGCAGAGCATCCTGATCATTTCCGCCATCATCGGTCGCCGCAAGACCCTCACCTACGTGGGCCTGGTGGCCCTGTTCAGCACCACCGCCGGCATCACCTACGGCGCCTGGGTGGATGGCACCCCGCCGCTGCTCCTGGCGCTGGGGCTGGCCGGCTTCATCGCCGTCCTCGCGGCGCTGCTGGCCCTGGCCGGCCGCCACGGGGCGGCATCCCTGAAAGGAGTCTGATCATGTTGAGCATCAAGGTATTGGGACCGGGCTGCGCGAACTGCCGGAAGCTCGAAGAGGTTGCCCGCGAAGCCGTCGCGGCCACCGGCATCGAGGCGGAGATCAGCAAGGTCACCGACATGCAGCAGATCATCGCCTATGACGTGCTGAAGACGCCGGGGCTGGTGATCAACGGGAAACTGGTGTCCTCGGGGCGGATTCCCGCGCCGGCAACGGTGGCCGAATGGCTGCGGACGGCGCTGTAGTAGCCCGAAGCGGCTTCTGCAACATGACGCTGACCCGGTGGGGAGCCAGGTCGGCGCAATGCTGTATGCGTGACCATGGTCCGTCATTATCCCGCTCAAACCTCGTCCTGCAGCCCCGCCATCTCCCCCCACACCCGCGCGTAGGCGTTATGCAGGCGGCGGTCGCTCACGCTTGACTTGAAGTTTGCATAACCGATGCCCTGCACCGCCTCGGCCATGCGTTCGGCCACGTGCTTGCGGCTGATGCGTGCCCGGAAGGCGTAGTCGGTGCCGCTGCCCTCGATGACCTGGGCCGACGGAAACTCCTTTTCGATGTCCCCCCGGCTGCGGGCGCGCACCAGCAGGGTCTGACCGCTCGGGTCGCCCTTGTCGACGATGGACAGAAAGCTGTCCGACAAACAAATCCACATGTCTTGACCTTCCTTCAGCGGGGGTTGGAGCCTGCCAGCGCCGCCAGCGCCTG
>JAJUHM010000635.1 GCA_029279925.1 Aquabacterium olei | reverse complement strand
GACACCACCAGGCTGAAGCAGGTCTTGCAGGTCGACAGGCTGCACCGCGCGGCCCGTGAGCCGCTGAACGGCCAGCAATGGCGCCTCTTCGAGCTGCTTCTTGTTGGCCTCCAACGCGGAGCGAATTCGCTGTAGGTTCGCTCGGTCCACCAGCGTCCCACCCTTGTCGGCCAGGGCCGCCTCGCGCTCCTGCAGGTACTGCTCCTGCTTGTCGATCGGCTGGCGCAACACGTTCTGGGTCTCGCGCTCCTGCGTCACCAGCGCATTGAACTGGCTCGCGAAGGACGTTCCCTGAACCGCGCTGCGCAGGTCCTCCCAGGCTTGCGCGGACAATGGCACCGCCGACTCGATCTGTCTGGTCACGGCGCCGATGGCGCGCTCCGCCGCCTTTTCTCGCTTGTCCGCCGCATGCTCTGCTGCCTGCTGCAGCTGCCAGCGCGCGCCCTCTGCGGCCTGAACCAGGGACACACGTCGCTCGGGGTCAAGTCGGCCGGCCAGGTCGCCGCCCTCGTCCAGGCGCTTGAGGAACGCTTCGATGCCTGCGCCGTCACGGCGCACCGATTCGAGATCCAGGCGGGCCCTGTCGAAGCGAGTCCGGTCCTTCCAGTCCTGCAGCCGCTTTGATGCTGCCGCCGGGTTGATGCCCGCGGTTTGAGCCATGAAGGGATACAGCTGGTCCGCTCGGGCGATTTGCTTCTCGACGTCCTCTCCGGGCAAGACCGCAAGCTTTCCGAGAGAGTCGAGGGTGGCATCTGCTTTGGCTGCAGCTGACGCCTGCTGTGCATCCCGACCCGCCGCTTGCAACTGAAGCAGCGCCCCCATGTTCAGCTGCTCGGCATGCCGTCGGGCCGCCCGCCCTGCATCGGACATGCCGAGCCGGCCCACCGTGCTCTCCCGCATGGTGGCCACTTCATCGTTCCAAATGGCATGGGCATCCTCTGGCGGGATAAGCCCACTCCTGACCCGGTCTGCGAGATCAGCGGACTTCATTCGAGCGGACGTCTCAAACGACATGGCGGCATCGAGTGCGTCGGCCTTTTCCTTGTCTGCCCTCTCCTTCTCGTCCAAGCGTGTCTGCGCTGCCACCTGATCCAAGGCAACGCCTTGGACCGTCTGTGCGAGCCGCCCGATTGCCTCCGACGCGGCGGTGTTCGGGACCGCACGGGGGGCTCGCTGGGGCTGTGCCACCGACTGCCCGAAGTTCCCCATGGGAATCGTTGCCATGGTCACTCTCCTCAGACAATACCGGCAGGCAGCGCATGGCGGGCATGGATCCGCTCGAGCACCGTGCGACCGCGCTCATAGGCCGCGACCAGTTCATCGTGAACGCAGGTCAGAACAGGCATCCCTCCTTGCAGATACAGACGCGCCAGCACACCGTCGGGCCATTCGACAGTGAGGAAGCCGAAGCCGCCTGTGTTGATGGTGTGGAGCGCATGCGTTTGCGCGTCGCCCAAGCGCGGGTCGTGCTCGGACACCAGGTGGGGGGCGACCAGCCGGGCCTGGACGATGACAGCGCCGG
>JAJUHM010000634.1 GCA_029279925.1 Aquabacterium olei | reverse complement strand
GGCCGTGGGCCAGGCCATCGGTGCGTTCGAGCTGGTCACGGGCCTGAAGGCCGACCCGGAGCGCATGCAGGCTCATTTCCTGAGCCTTATTGGTCAGCGTTGAGCCTGATGACACGCGAGAGGAAGCTGCCATGAACAAAGTCGACACCACCACGCCACGCGAGCCCGTTGGCGCCCCCGACAACCCGCTGGGCATGAACGGCATCGAGTTCATCGAATTCAGCACGCGCAAGCCGCAGGCCCTGGGTCAGGTGCTCGAGATGCTGGGCTTTCGCCCGGTGGCTCGCCATCGCTCGCGCGAGGTCCTGCTGTACCGCCAGGGCGACATGAACGTCATCATCAACGCACACCCGGGTGGTCGCCCCAGCCTGGGCGAGCAACCCGACGTGCCCCAGATCGCGGCGATTGCACTGCGCGTGCGTGACGCAGGGGCCGCCTACCGCCGCGCCCTCGAGCGGGGCGCGTGGCCGATCAAGACCGAGGTCCAGCCGATGGAGCTGAACATCCCGGCCATCCACGGCGTGGGTCAGAGCCGCATCTTCTTTGTCGATCGCTATCGCGAGTTCTCGATCTACGACGTGGACTTCGTGCCCATCCCGTCGGTCGATGCGCGTCCGCCCGCACTGGCCGACTTCGAGTACTTCGGCGTCGTGCAGTACATCGGCGCAGACCGCATGGACGATTGGACGGAGTTCTACGGTGAGTTGCTGGGCTTCCAGCCGGTGCCTGACGAACTCCGCTTCGGCATCCTGCCCAAGGGGCGTGTGCTGCGCAGCCCGTGTGGCAAGTTCTTCATGCAACTCATCGAGCCGGAACCCGACGCCTGGGATGTGGAAGGCGACGAGACCTTGCAGCGCATTGCGCTGAGCACGCCCGACGTGCTGAACGCGGTGGCGGCCCTGCGCAGCCGAGGCCTGGAGTTCACCGAGACGCGATACCTGCACAGCGAGGACCGCGGTGCCCTGACCCAGACCTACCTGGGTGGGGTCAGCTTCGAACTGGTCCACCGCGACCCGACCTGAGCCGCAAAAAAGGAACACGCCATGAATGCAGTCGCCGGATTTGGCATGGACACCATCTCACTGGGCGGCGGCCTGGATGTGAAGCTGCGCGCCATTCGCGAGGCCGGCTTTGATCAGGTCATGCTGTCCGCACGGGACCTGGTTCAGCACCCCGCCGGTGTGCAGGACGCCATCCGCCTGGTGCGGGAAAGCGGCCTGCGCGCTACCGGTTTTCAGGTGCTGCGTGATTTCGAGGGCCTGTCGGGGCACCTGCACGATTACAAGGTGGACGTTGCCAAGTCCATGATGGAGATGTGCGCGGCGTTGGGGTGCAAGGTGATGCTGGCGTGCTCGTCGACCTCCGTGCACGCCACACAGGACAGGGACGCCCTCGTGCGCGATCTGCGCAAGCTCGCGATGCTGGCCTTGCCGCTGGGCATCAAGGTTGCCTACGAGGGGCTGTCATGGGGCCGCACGATCAACGAGTACACGGCGGCGGGGGAGCTGGTCGGGGCCGCCGGC
>JAJUHM010000633.1 GCA_029279925.1 Aquabacterium olei | reverse complement strand
CCCTCTTCATCCTGCCGTTCGGCATGCAGACCCAGCGCTCGGGGCGCAGCGGCGGCTTCACGGCCGGCCTGCTGATCTACCTGGTCTATTACCTGGCGATGTCCCTGGCGGAAACCATGACGGCAACCCTCGGCATCTCCCCGCTGCTGTCGTTCTGGGCCCTGCACCTGGTCTTTTTCTGCGCCGGCGCCTATTTCCTGCGCCAGAGCGCCCTGGAGCGCCCGAACCGGCTGCTGCTTGCCATCGACAACGGAGCGCTGTTCATCAAACAGCGCCTGGGACGCCGCAATGCGCACGCTTGACCGCCACATCGCCGCGCTGTTCCTGCGCAACCTGGCACTGATCCTCATGGTTTTGATCGGCCTGTACGGGTTGGTTGAATTCATCGAGAAGGTCGATGACTTCATCGAGCACCGCGCCGTAGCCGCCCATTACTTCCGTTACCCGCTGTTCAAACTGCCGTTCATGATCGACCAGTCGCAGCCGAAGGCGATCCTGCTGGCATCTTTCGCGACCGTGGGACTGCTGGCACGGACCAGCCAGATCACCGCCCTGCGCAGCTGCGGCATCGGCCTCTGGCAGGCCACCCGCCCCCTGTTCATCATCGGTGGGCTGCTGTGCGTGGCGACGCTGCTCGGCAATGCCTGGCTGGTGCCATGGTCGGCGCGGGAGTCGTCCTACATTCTCGCGACCGAAATCAAGGGGAGCCAGCCAGCGACCCGCGCCACCACCGCAGACCTTTACTTCCGCGATGCGCAGCGGATCATCAGCGTCACCGAATCGTTCCCGGAGCGCAGCGAAGTACGGGGGTTGACCGTCCTCGAACTTGACCCCGCCTTCCATCTCACCCGGCGCATCGAGGGGATTGCGGCTCGCCATCAGGAAGGGGGCCGCTGGCTGCTGCAGGATGCCGTCGAGCGTACCTTCGATCCGACCAGCCAGGAGATCACCGGCTTCAACCGCTACCGGGAACTCTCCCTCGACCTTGGCCGCCCTCCGGAGGAAATGCTGGAGATCTGGTACAAGCCCCAGGAAATGGGGCTGGCAGAGCTGTTGCGGCTCGACCGCCGGCTGCAGCGCGAAGGGCACGACTCCGGCCGTTACCAGGCCGAGTGGCAGCTGCGCCTGGCCCGGTCCGCCACACCGCTGCTGATGGTGCTGCTGGGGGTGCCGTTCGCCCTGCATCGCGGGCGCAAGGCCAACCTCGGTCTCGGCATCGCCGTGAGCCTCACCACCTTCCTTGCCTACTTCGCCCTGCAGGCCATCGGCCTGGCCCTCGGTACGGCCGGGCTGCTCCCCCTCGCCCTCGCCGTGTGGGCGGCAAACATTCTGCTGCTGCTGGTGGGGATGTGGTTGTTTTTGACACTGGATAATTAGCGTAGAACCTCAGCGCCAAGACTCAAGACTCAAGAAAAAGATTTTCTTGGCGCTTGAAAGCGAAAAGGGGACAGAATTCAATTCTGTCCCCTTTTCGCTGATCTCGCTTCAAATTTTCAATACCGGTAATGCTCGGTCTTGTACGGCCCTT
>JAJUHM010000632.1 GCA_029279925.1 Aquabacterium olei | reverse complement strand
CTTGGCCTGACGACCCTTGGTGTTCTTGCGCACCCATTCCAGTTCCTGCTTCAGGGCCTTGGCGCGGGCGTCCTCGGTCTTCTGTTCCTGCTCCAGGCGCTTTTCCTTGGCTTCCAGCCAGTCGGAGTAGTTGCCCTTGTATGGGTGACCGGCGCCGCGGTCGAGTTCGAGAATCCACTCGGCAGCGTTGTCCAGGAAGTAGCGGTCGTGGGTGATGGCCACCACGGTGCCGCTGTAGCGCTGCAGGAACTGCTCCAACCAGTCGACCGATTCGGCGTCCAGGTGGTTGGTGGGTTCGTCAAGCAGCAGCATGTCCGGCTTGGACAGCAGCAGGCGGCACAGGGCCACGCGGCGCTTTTCACCGCCGGAGAGGTTGCCGATGACGGCGTCCCAAGGCGGCAGGCGCAGGGCATCGGCGGCCAGCTCGAGCTGCAGGTCGGTGTTCTCGGAGCCGGCTGCGGCGATGATGGCTTCCAGCTCACCTTGTTCGGCGGCGAGGGCGTCGAAGTCGGCGTCCGGCTCGGCGTAAGCGGCGTACACCTCTTCCAGGCGCTTCTTGGCGGCCAGCACGCCACCGATGCCTTCTTCGACGGCCTCACGGACGGTCTGCTCGGGGTTGAGCTGGGGTTCCTGGGGCAGGTAGCCGATCTTGATGCCGGGCATCGGGACGGCTTCGCCCTCGATGTCCTTGTCCACCCCGGCCATGATCTTGAGGAAGGTCGACTTGCCGGAACCGTTCACCCCCAGCACGCCGATCTTGGCGCCCGGGAAAAAGCTCAGGGTGATGTCTTTGAGGATCTGCCGCTTCGGGGGAACGATCTTCCCGACGCGGTTCATGGTGAAAACGTATTGCGCCATGGCGGGCTCGCTTCGCGAGTGTCTTTCGTCAAACCGCGTAGTGTAAGCAACCCCAGCGGTTTGCGGCGCGGATCAGGGGTCACGCCCGCGGATTTAGGCGGGCGAGCGGCGCGCGGGTCTCAGCCGCGCAAGCGGGCCAACAGCTTCTCGCTCTCGATCTGGGCCTGACGCTGCATCTCTTCATCGGTGGCGCAGGCCAGCTCCATCAGGGACATGCGCAGGTTCATGAGGCCGTCGCGGAGGTTGAAAAGGGCTGCCTGCATGTCAGCCAGCTGCGACTGGTTGGGTTCTGCGCCGAATTCGCTTGACATGGTGTGCTCCGTGCCCCGTGGGTTGCCGGCTGGCGACTCGGGGGCAGGAGCGCGCCAGCAAGACTCCAATGTAGGCAGCCGGCTTTTGCCTGCACAGCGCCCGATCAAGGGGGGGCACGCGGGTAAGGGGGGCAGCCTTGCCGCGCTGTGAAAGATCAGGGCGTGCCCGAGGGGGGCAGGCAGGTGCGGATTTCGTCGAGCAGCTCGGCGCTGTCGAGTGGCCGGTACAGAAAGCGCTGCGCCCCCAGGCGCAGGCCCTCCGCTTCCCACACGGGGTCACGGTGCGTGGCTGTGATGAACATCAGAGGCACATCGGCAAGCGCCGGGTCGTTCCTGAGCATGCGGATGAGGTCGAAGCCCCCTTCGTG
>JAJUHM010000631.1 GCA_029279925.1 Aquabacterium olei | reverse complement strand
GGTCGACCGCGTTTTCCGCGACCTGCCCGACCTGCTGCAGCCAGGTGATCTGCTGGTCTTCAACAACACCCGCGTCATCAAGGCCCGCCTGTTCGGCACCAAGGCCACGGGCGGCGCGGTCGAGGCCCTCATCGAACGCGTGCTGCCCGGCACCCAGGAAGTCTGGGCCCACATGCGCGCCAGCAAATCGCCCAAGGCCGGCGCCCGCGTGCGCTTTGCCGATGCCTTCGACGCCGAGGTGCTGGGCCGCTGCGGGCCGGACGACGGCCTGTTCCACCTGCGCTTCGAGGGCGACCCGTTCACGCTGCTGGAGCAGCACGGCCACGTGCCGCTGCCGCCCTACATCACCCACGCCGACGAAGAAGACGACGTGCGGCGCTACCAGACGGTGTTCGCGAAAGAGCCGGGCGCCGTGGCGGCCCCGACGGCCGCCCTGCACTTCGACGAGGGCGTGCTGGCCGGCCTGGCCGCCCGCGGCATCCGCACCGCCGAGGTGACGCTGCACGTGGGCGCGGGCACCTTCCAGCCCGTGCGCACCGACAACCTCGCCGAGCACAAGATGCACAGCGAGTGGTTCGACGTGCCCGAGACCACAGCGGACGCCATCCGGGCCACCCGCGCGGCCGGTGGCCGGATCGTGTCGGTGGGCACGACGACGCTGCGCGCCCTCGAATCAGCGGCACGTGGTGTCAGTCCGGAAGCCATCCTGAAGGCCGGCCAGCGCGACACCGACATCTTCATCACCCCCGGCTTCGACTTCAGGGTGGTGGACGTGCTGATCACCAACTTCCACCTGCCCAAGAGCACGCTGATGATGCTGGTCAGCGCACTGGCCGGATACGAGCACATCCGGTCGCTGTACGCGCACGCCATCGCGCAACGCTATCGGTTCTTCAGCTATGGCGACGCCATGCTGATCCAGAGGTAAGGCCATGTTGCGCTGGCTTCGCTGTCTGCTGACGCTCTTGCTGCTGTGCGCCGCGGGAGCGGGCCATGCCGCGGCCGCCAGCCTCGCTGGCACCCAGACCATCAACCAGGCGACGCTGGCGCTCGGCG
Source organism: Aquabacterium olei (assembly GCA_029279925.1). Classification (GTDB taxonomy): domain Bacteria; phylum Pseudomonadota; class Gammaproteobacteria; order Burkholderiales; family Burkholderiaceae_C; genus Aquabacterium; species Aquabacterium olei_A. The sequence goes on along the minus strand of JAJUHM010000631.1, from coordinate 483 downwards.
CCTGCGCCGAGGGGCAGGATGGCCGGGCCGTCACCCTGCCCGACGACTGGCGCCAGCTCAAGATCAGCCCGCCGGCCGAAGCCTGCTACCGGGCCCGATTGCAACTCGACCGTGCCCCCAAGGAGCCCTGGGCGCTGCGGATCGACCGCCTGCCCGGCAACCACCGCGTCACCGTCAACGGCGTGCCGCTCGGCACCCGGCACATGGAAGGCGACCAGATCACGAGCATGGGCACCCTGCCCTATCTGATCGAGGTGCCGGCCAATGTGCTGCTGCCCGGCGAGAACGACATCCAGATCGACGTGCGGATGAACAACTTCCGCAAGCCGGGGGTGTCGCCCATCGTGGCCGGCCCGCTGGATGCCATGCGCGACGACTTCGACCGTTGGGCCATGCTCACGGTCGAGCTGCCGCAAACCGCCAACATGAGCGTGGTCGGCATGGCGCTGTTCATCCTGCTGGCCTGGCGCGCACGACCCAACG
>JAJUHM010000630.1 GCA_029279925.1 Aquabacterium olei | reverse complement strand
CCTTGAAAACGTCGACAAACAGGCCGCCGATCATCTTGCGCTTGCGCACGGTGTCGGTCACGCCCGCCAGCTGCCCCAGGAACAGGTCAGAGGCGTCCACGCGGATGACCTTCGCGTGCAGCTTGCCCTCGAACATGTCCATGACCATGTCGCCTTCGTTCAGACGCAACAGACCGTGGTCCACGAACACGCATGTCAGCTGGTCGCCGATCGCACGGTGGATCAGGGCTGCCGCCACCGACGAGTCCACACCGCCCGACAGGCCGAGGATGACCTCTTCGTCGCCCACCTGCTCGCGGATCTTCGCGACAGCTTCCTCGATGTAGTTGCCCATGATCCAGTCGCCCGAGCAGCCGGCGATCTCGCGCACGAAGCGGTTGAGCATGGCCTGGCCCTGCACGGTGTGCGTCACCTCGGGGTGGAACTGGACCGCGTAATAGCGCTTGGCTTCGTTGGCCATGCCGGCGATCGGACAGCTGGGCGTCGACGCCATCAGCGTGAAGCCGTCCGGCAGCCGGGTGACCTTGTCGCCGTGGCTCATCCACACCTTCAGCATGCCGTGGCCTTCGGGGGTGGTGAAGTCCTGGATGCCGTCCAGCAGCTTGGTGTGGCCATGAGCGCGCACCTCGGCGTAACCGAACTCGCGCGTGTCGGACCAGCTCACCTCGCCGCCCAACTGCACCGCCATGGTCTGCATGCCGTAGCAGATGCCCAGCACCGGCACGCCCAGATCCCACACCGCCTGCGGCGCACGCAGCTGGTGGTCTTCGTAGGTGGACGCGTGGCTGCCCGACAAGATGATGCCCTTCGGCGCGAACGACTTGATGAAGTCGTCCGACACATCGTTCGGGTGGATTTCGCAGTAGACGTGGGCCTCGCGCACGCGGCGGGCGATCAGCTGGGTGACCTGGGAGCCGAAATCGAGGATCAGGATCTTGTCATGCATGGTGAGCTCTCTTGGGCAGGCTGCGGGCGAGGCAGGAAACGGTCTGAGTCAGGCACCCGTGCGCACGGGGCGCGCAGGTGCCTCATGGAAGGCACGGCTGAAGTAACGCAGGCCGATGATGGCGGCAATGGCCTGGATGGCAGCACACAGGTAGAACGGCGCGCCAATGCGCCAGTCACCCTGCGGGTAGTGAGACACGGCCGCCAGCAGGGGCGAACCCAGCACCGGGCCCAGCATGGCGGCGACGCTGTTGATGGACGAGACAGCGCCCATGCTTTCGCCCTGGCGCGAGGGGTCGACTGCATTGGCCACCACGCTCTGCAAGCCCGGCTGCACCATGTAGCCGAACACGTTGGCCACGATGACGACGTACATCATCCAGCCTTCCGGCACGGCGCCAAACGCGGCAAAGCCGAGGGTGGCAGACACCAGGCCGATGCGGACGATGCGATGCAGCGGCATGCGCTTCTGGATCTGCCGCAGCAGACCGCCTTGCACCAGCACGGCCATCATGCCCACCGCAAACAGCGACAGGCCGTTGTCCTTGGGCGTCCAGCCAAACTTGAACTCGGTGTACAGGAACCAGCTGGTGT
>JAJUHM010000629.1 GCA_029279925.1 Aquabacterium olei | reverse complement strand
TTTGTCGAGGACGACTGGGAGAACCCGACGCTGGGCGCCTGGGGCCTGGGCTGGGAGGTCTGGCTCAACGGCATGGAGGTGACCCAGTTCACCTATTTCCAGCAGGTGGGTGGCATCGACTGCAAGCCGGCGACGGGCGAGATCACTTACGGCCTCGAGCGCCTGGCCATGTACCTGCAGGGCGTCGAAAACGTGTATGACCTGGTGTACGCGCCGGGCCTGAAGTACGGCGATGTGTTCCACCAGAACGAGGTCGAGCAGTCCACGTACAACTTCGAGCACAGCAACGTGGACTTCCTGCTGGGGGCCTTCTCGAACTACGAGACGCAGGCCAAGTACCTGGTCGAGCAGCAACTGGCGCTGCCGGCGTATGAACAGGTCCTGAAAGCCGCCCACACCTTCAACCTGCTGGACGCCCGCGGCGCCATCTCCGTGACCGAGCGGGCGGCCTACATCGGCCGCATTCGCAACCTGGCCCGCAGCGTGGCCGCGTCCTATCTGGACAGCCGGGCCCGACTGGGCTTCCCGATGGCCCCCAAGGCCTGGGCAGACGAAGTGATCGAACAACTGAACAACAAGAAGGCTGCCTGAGCATGAGCACCGCGAATCTTCTGGTCGAACTGTTTGTCGAAGAGCTGCCGCCCAAGGCGCTCAAGAAGCTCGGTGAGTCTTTTGCGGCCGGGCTGGCGGACAGCCTGAAGGCTCAGGGGCTGGCACCGGCCACGGTGGCGGTCACGCCGTTCGCGTCGCCCCGGCGTCTGGCTGTACACATCACCGGCGTGACGGCCAAGGCGGCAGACCAGGCCGTCCAGCTCAAGCTGATGCCGGTGAGCGTGGCCCTGGACGCAAGCGGTCAGCCCACGCCCGCGCTGCTCAAGAAGCTGGCATCGGTCGGCATGGACGCTGGTGTGGTGCCACAACTCAAGCGGCAGCCGGACGGCAAGGCCGAGGCCCTGTTCCTCGACAGCGTCAAGCCTGGCGTCGCGCTGAGCGACGGCCTGCAGAAGGCGCTCGATGAGTCCCTGGCGAAGCTGCCGATTCCGAAGGTGATGACGTACCAGCTGGAGCAGGGCGAGGGCGAAGGCTTCCTGCCCGGCTGGACCAGCGTGAACTTCGTGCGGCCTGCCCATGGGCTGGTGGCACTGCACGGTGACCAGGTTGTGCCGGTGGCCGTCCTGGGCCTGAAGGCCGGACGTGACACGCAAGGGCATCGCTTCGAGGCCAAGGTGTCTCCGGTGGTGCTGCGCGATGCGGACAGCTACGCGGCGCAGATGGCCGAAGAGGGCGCCGTGATCGCCAGCTTTGCCGAGCGTCGCGCAGACATCGTCGCCCAGCTGGCCGCCGCGGCCGGTCGCGCTGGTCACGACCTGAAACCCATCGAAGACGAGGCCCTGCTCGACGAGGTCACCGCGCTGGTGGAGCGTCCCAACGTGCTGATCGGTCGCTTTGAGGCGGCCTTCCTGGAGGTGCCCCAGGAATGCCTGATCCTGACGATGAAGGCCAACCAGAAGTACTTCCCGCTGCTGGATGCCGCAGGGAAGCTG
>JAJUHM010000628.1 GCA_029279925.1 Aquabacterium olei | reverse complement strand
GCAGGCCGTGGCGTGCTGGTGCTGCTCAATGCCGGCGACGAGCAAGAGCGCCTGTTGAGCCGCCTGCTGCCCGATCCCGAGGCCACCCGTCCGCGCACCCCGGTCGACCTGCGCACCTATGGCGTGGGCGCCCAGATCCTGCGGGCGCTCGGCGTGCAGAAGATGCGTCTGCTGGGCAACCCGCAACGGCTGCCCAGCATGATGGGCTACAGCCTGGAAGTGACGGGCTACATGAAGGCCGACGGCAGCCAGCATCCCGTGCCGGGGCATTGATTTCGCGCTTTTCCCTTCGTTCTTTTCACCCACCCCTTTCGCTCTTTTACGGAATTCCACCATGCAAGGCGCTGACAAAGGACAAGCCGGCCGACTCGATGGACACGATCTGCGTGTCGGCATCGTGCAGGCCCGCTTCAATGACGAACTGACTTCCCGACTGGCCGAGGTCTGCATCGACGAGCTCGTCAAGCTCGGCGTGGCCGCCAAGCACATCCAGCACGTGACCGTGCCAGGTGCCCTCGAGGTGGCTGTGGCCCTTCAGGCCATGGCCGACAGCGAGCGTTTCGACGCGCTGGTGGCCCTGGGCTGCATCATCCGCGGCGAGACCTACCACTTCGAACTCGTGGCCAACGAGAGCGGCGCGGGCGTGACCCGCGTCAGCCTGGACCACCATGTGCCGATCGCCAACGCCATCCTGACGGTCGAGAACCTGGCCCAGGCCGAGGCCCGCATTGAAGAGAAGGGCCGCGATGCGGCCCGCGTTGCCGTCGAGATGGCCAACCTGCTGGATGACCTGCTGTGAGCGCCCCTTCCGACACCCCCAAGCCGCTGGAAGGCCGCCCCGCCCGCAAGCCGGGCGCCCCGGGCCGCGACCGTGCCAAGTCGTCGCGCCGTCGCGCCCGTGAGTTCGCCCTTCAGGGGCTGTACGAGTGGCAGCTGAACCGGCGCGATGCGGGCGCCATCGACGCCCACGTTCGCGAGCAGGATGACTTCGCCAAGTGTGACCGCGCGCACTATGACGCCCTGTTGCACGGTTGCATCGAGCAGCGCGATCGCCTGGATGCGGCGCTGCTGAAGTTCCTGGACCGTCCGGTCGAGGAGCTGTCGCCGGTCGAGCATGCAGTGCTGTGGGTGGGCGCCTACGAGCTGATGCACTGCATGGACGTGCCCTACAAGGTGGCGATCAACGAGGCGGTCGAGCTGGCCAAGACCTTTGGTGGCACCGACGGCCACAAGTACGTCAACGGCGTGCTGGATCACCTCGCGCCCGGACTGCGCCCCGACGAAGTCAAGGCTGCACGCGCCGGCTCCCGCTGAGGGAGCCTGGAGGCCGCGCTGTGCCGACCGTGCCGAGCCGACCGGTGTCTGCGCCGCCTGCCGCACCGGCCTCGCTCGACCTGGATATCGACGCGGCCGGAGCGGAGGGGCCGGACACCATTCCCGACACCCAGCCGCTCACGCCCGCAGGGGCGGGCGAGCGCCCCCCGGCGCACCCTGAGCGGCTGCCCACCATCGGCCACATCGGTCGTTATGCGCTGAAGTACGTCATCG
>JAJUHM010000627.1 GCA_029279925.1 Aquabacterium olei | reverse complement strand
GGCCTCAGACGCTGGAGAAAGATCAGTCGTAAGCGGCCAGCTGGGCCAGATCCGCGGCTTCCAGCCAGCGCCATTGCCCCTCCGGCAGGTCGGCAGGCAAGCTCAGCCCGCCCACCGATTCCCGATGCAGGCGGGTCACCCGGTTACCCAGCGCGCCGATCATGCGTTTCACCTGGTGGTACTTGCCTTCGGTGATGGTCATGCGTAGCTGGTGGCTGCCGTCCAGCACCACCGCGCGCGCCAGCACTGGCGCCGGCTCGTCTTCCAGCTGCACCCCAGCCAGCAGACGGGCCGCGTCGGCCTCGCTGACGGGATCGGCGGTTTCGATGCGGTAGCACTTGGGCACCTGCTTCTTGCCCGAGCTCCAGCGATGGATGAACTGGCCGTCGTCGGACAGCAGCAGCAGGCCGGTGCTGTCCTGGTCCAGGCGGCCCACGCACTGCACGTCGCGCAGCGCCAGCTGCGGTGGCAGCAGGGTGAAGACCGAGGGATGGAAGGTGGGCACCCGCGAGCATTCGTGGCCGGCGGGCTTGTGCAACAGCACGTAGGCCTGGGCGCGGTAACGCCAGGGCTGGTCGTCCACCGCGAACACCAGATCGTCGGTGGGCAGGTTGGTGGAAGGATCGCGGATGACGGCACCGTTCACCGTTACCCGTTCGTCGCGGATCAGGGCGCGGCATTCCTTGCGGCTGCCGAAGCCCTGGGATTGGAGAATTTTTTCGAGCTGCATCCGCGAATGCTACGCCAAGCCCCGAATTTTCCGAAGGAAAGTGCACATTCGCGCACAGCTTGCCCACGGTTTCTCAACCGTCCGGCTGGGTTTATCCACAGCTTGGTCAGTTCTTGTCCACAGCGCGGGGGTAGGCAGCCCTGCCACGGCCGGCGGCGAGGGGGTACACTGCGCGCCCTAACCGCCGAAGCCTCACGAGCCCCGCTTGAAATACGAACACCTGGTCCAGGTCAACGATCCCGACAATCCCATGCTCAGCGTCCTCGGCCGCGAGGAACTGTGGTTCGGCCTGTTGTGCCGCGCCGAGGACCCCCGCGCCTTCCTGCCCGGGCTGGAGCGCTGCGTGATCGTCGAACGCGAGGACATGGTGCTGGTGCGCGACCTGCACTTCGGCGGCGCCGTGATCCGCGACCGGGTGGAACTGGTGCCACAGCAGGCGATCAGCTTCCACACCGAGGCCAACGCCCAGCACGTGGGCGGCAGCCTCACCATCCGCATCGAGGAACCGGAAAGCGGGGTGTTCTTCCTGCGTTTCGCCTACGCCACCGGGCTGGACGACGATCCCTCCAGCGAGGACGCCCGCTACGTGGAATTCGTCAAATCCGCCTACCGGGAATCGGACATCGACACCCTGCGCGTGATCCGTATGCTGAGCGAATCGATCACGCCGCAGTAAATGTCCGGCTGACAGCGCCGGCACCCTTTCCGCACAGGCCCTTCAAGGCATACAGACACGACACCATGTGGTTCAGAAACCTCCAGATCTATCGTCTCCCCGTCGGCTGGGACATCTCCATCGAACAGTTCGAGCAGCAGCTCGCCCG
>JAJUHM010000626.1 GCA_029279925.1 Aquabacterium olei | reverse complement strand
CGGCCAGAAGACCAGCCCGAAGATGTAGAACTTGCGCTCGACCAGGTCGAACAGCACGGCCTGGCGGCCGTTCCATTCCAGCCAGCACAGCCCGTAGAAGATGGCCTGGGTCAGCCAGACGAGGATCCAGCGCCAGGTGGCAAAGCGGCCGCTGACGCTGCGCGCGTAGATCTTCTTGTGGGCCTCGTAGAGGGAGGCCTCCTTGATCGGAATGACCTTGGCGCCGGTGTTGTCCGGCTTGGGTGCGGGCTGCGCCATGATACGGCCTGAGGTTGGGGAACACATGCCCCGGAGGCGGTGCCTCCGGGGTCGTGATATTCTGACAGTTTTACTGCTTGCCTGCCCCGCCCTGGGACAGCCCATAGACGTAGGCGGCCAGGAGATGGCTCTTGGCCTCGCCGAGAAATTCCTTGTGGGCGGGCATCTTGTTGCTGCGGCCCTTGGAGATGGTTTCGATGATCGTGGCTTCGGACGAGCCGTAGAGCCAGGTCGAGTCGGTCAGGTTGGGCGCGCCCACCGCCTGCATCCCCTTGGCGTCGGGACCGTGGCAGCCGGCGCAGCCGACAGTGGCGAAAGCCTCCTTGCCGCGCGCCGCGCGCGCCGCGTCATGCGCCAGCTTGTCCGGTGTGAGCGAACGCACGTAGTGGGCGAGATCCTTCACGGTTTCCGCCCCCAGCTGGGCATGCGGCGGCATGACGCCCTGGCGCCCCTCCAGGATCGAGGTCTTGATCTGATCGGGCTCGCCGCCCCACAGCCAGTCGTTGTCGGCCAGGTTGGGGAAGCCCTTCGCGCCGCGTGCATCCGAGCCATGGCACTGCGAGCAGTAGGTGAGGAAGAGCCGCTCACCCATCTGCCGCGCCTCGGGATCGGCCGCCACCGCCTTGATGTCCTGATTCTGGAACTTGGCGAAGATCGGCGCATAGCGGGCCTCGGCCTGCTGCATCTCACCCTCGTATTGGCCGCGCGAACTCCAGCCGAAGACACCCTGATAGCTGCCCAGGCCCGGATAGACGGCAAGGTAGCCCAGCGCGAAGACGACGGTAATGTAGAACAGCCAGCTCCACCAGCGCGGCAGGGGGTTGTTGTACTCCTCCAGGTTTTCGTCCCAGACGTGCCCCATGGTCTGCGCCGCAGCCGACTTGGCCTTGCTTTGCATCCAGAGGAACACGCCGCAGCCGACGACGCTGACCAGGGTGATGAGCGCCACGTAGACGCTCCAGAAACCGCTGACGAAATCGCTCATGATGCTTTCCCTTCGAGTCCTTTAACTTGCGCAGCAAGCACGCCGCCCCCGTCTCCCGCCCCGGGAGAGGGGCGAGGGGAGAGGGCCTCGTCTTCATTGAACGGCAGGTTGGCGGCTTCCTCGAAAGCTGCGCGGCGCCGCCCGCTGTAGGCCCACAGCACGATGCCGATGAACGTGGCAAACGCCAGCACCGTGACGATCGAACGCATGTCGTTGATGTCCATGGCTTACCTCGTCTGCTTCAAGGCCGTGCCCAGACCCTGCAGGTAGGCGATCAGGGCATCCATCTCGGTCTTGCCTTCGAGTTGCTTCCGGGCGCCGGCGATCT
>JAJUHM010000625.1 GCA_029279925.1 Aquabacterium olei | reverse complement strand
GGGTTAAACGGGAAACAGGTGCGCGGTGGGTCAAACCCCGCAATGCCTGTGCTGCCCCCGCAACGGTAAGCGGACGCAAGGCGCGCCATCGGCCACTGGATTCTTTCCGGGAAGGCGGCGTGCTCGGTCCGGCGCACGTGGCTTGCACGTTGTCGCCGGAACAGTCCGTGAGCCCGGATACCGGCCTGGACGCGTTGGCGGATGTGCCGCGGGGTGGCGGCGACGGGCGGGCCGGTTCAGCTTGTTTCTTCCCCTTGTGCGCGGCGCATCCTGTTCGTGTCTGGTCTTGCGGCGGGGACGCCCGCAAGCCACGAAGGGGATTTCCCGATGTCCATACGCCTTTCCAGGGTCGCTCGCGCGACCCGCCTTGCCCTGCCCGCGCTGGGCGCCTCCCTGCTGTTTCCCCAATCCGTGCTGGCCCAGAGCCGCGCCGAGCCGCCCTTGCAACTGGCTGAGATGGTGGTCACCGCCACCCGTCAGGCGACCCGCGAGAATGAGGTGCTGGCCAGCGTGGACGTCATCGAGCGCGAGGCCATCGAACGTTCCGGCGCCCAGTCGCTGACCGAACTCCTGGCGGGCCTGCCGGGGGTGCGCATCAGCACCAACGGGGGCCCCGGCGCCAATGCCTCGGCCTTCATCCGCGGGGCGGAGTCGCGTGACACCCTGGTGCTGGTGGATGGCATGCGGGTGGGGTCGGCCACCACTGGCCAGCCCACGCTGGAAATGCTGCCCCTGTCGCAGGTGGAGCGGATCGAGGTGCTGCGCGGCCCGGCCAGCGCGCTGTATGGCTCGGAAGCCATTGGCGGCGTGATCCAGGTGTTCACCCGCAAGGGCGACGGCCCTTTCCAGCCCGAGCTCTTCGCCGGCTACGGCAGCAACAACACCCGCCGGGTGGATGCCAGCGCCAGCGGCAGCAGCGGACGCCTGCGCTATACCGTGGGTGCCGGGCATTACGCCAGCGATGGCATCAATGCCAACCCGGACCCGGTCAAGCAGCCCAAGTACTACCAGCCGGATCGCGACGGCTTCGAGGAATCCCATTTCAATGCCAACCTGTCGATGGGTTTCCGTGACAAGGACGAGGCCGGCGCCAGCGTGCTGATCAGCGAAGGGCGCAATCATTTCGATGCCTACGGCACGCCCTACGACGCCTACCTGGACAAGCGCCTGACGGTGGCCAGCGCCTGGGTGCGCAATCAGCTGACCAGTGGCTGGACCAGCACCCTGCGCCTGGGCCAGTCGCAGGACGCGCTGAAGAACTTCTCTTCCGCCAGCAGCTACAGCCGCTTCGACACCACCCAGCGCCAGCTGAGCTGGCAGCACGACATCGCCCTGGCCGGTGGCACCCTACTGGCGGCCTATGAGCGCCTGGAGCAGGAAGTGGGCGGAAGCACCCGGTACGTGGAGGACGAACGCAGCATCGACTCGGTGTTGCTGGGCTGGAGTGGCCGCTTCGGTGACCACTCGGTGCAGGTGAACGCCCGTCATGACGACAATTCCCAGTTTGGCGGCAAGACCACCGGGCAGTTCGCCTACGGGTACCGGATCGATGCCGCCTGGCGGGTGCAGGCCAGCATC
>JAJUHM010000624.1 GCA_029279925.1 Aquabacterium olei | reverse complement strand
GGCTGGATCATGGTCCCGGCCAGCCCTTCGATGGCGGCATAGCCATGCTCGGTGCGGTTCATGGGCACCGTCCGGGACGGCTCGTCAGGCAAAACGTGTGACATGCAACGCATGCTGGCAGAGTCGGATGTGATCTGGCTCAGGACTTGCGCGCCCTCCCCCCTGAATGCGCTGAGGGGGACTGCCTACAATGCGCGGATGACCGTCGCCACCTCATCCCCCTCGCTGCCGCCTCTGGCCAATGACCGCTTTCTGCGCGCCTGCCTGCGCCTGCCCACCGACTGCACGCCCGTGTGGCTGATGCGCCAGGCCGGACGCTACCTGCCGGAGTACCGCGCCACGCGCGACCAGGCCGGCAGCTTCATGGGCCTGGCCACCAACCCGGAGCTGGCCTGCGAGGTGACGATGCAGCCGCTGCGCCGCTACGACCTGGACGCGGCCATTCTGTTCAGCGACATCCTGACCGTGCCCGACGCCATGGGCCTGGGCCTGAGCTTCGCTGCCGGAGAAGGCCCGAAGTTCGCCAAGGTCGTGCGCGACGAAGCCGCCGTGGCCGCCCTGGCCGTGCCGGACATGGACAAGCTGCGCTATGTGTTCGACGCCGTGCGGACCATCCGCCGTGAACTGTCGGACGCCAACGGCGTGGGCAAGGTGCCGCTGATCGGTTTCTCGGGCAGCCCGTGGACCCTGGCCTGTTACATGGTCGAAGGCGGCGGCTCGGACGACTACCGCGCCGTCAAGACGCTGATGTACCAGCGACCGGACCTGATGCACCGCATCCTGAGCGTCAACGCCGACGCCGTGGCCCTCTACCTGAACACGCAGATCGAAGCCGGCGCGCAGGCCGTGATGGTGTTCGACTCGTGGGGGGGCGTGCTGGCCGACGGTGCCTTCCAGCAGTTCAGCCTGGCGTACACAAAGCGCGTGCTGAGCCAGCTGAAGAAAGAGCACAACGGCTTCCGCATCCCGCACATCGTGTTCACCAAGGGTGGCGGCATCTGGTTGAACGAGATTGCCGACAGCGGCGCCGATGTGGTGGGCCTCGACTGGACCATGGGGCTGGACAAGGCCCGCGCCCTGACCGGCGACCGCGTGGCCCTGCAGGGCAACCTCGACCCGAACGTGCTGTTCGCCAACCCCGAGCAGGTGCAGGCCGAGGTCAAGCGCACGCTGGACGCGTTCGGCCAGCACACGGCGCAATCCGGCCACGTGTTCAACCTGGGCCATGGCATCAGCCAGTTCACCCCGCCCGAGAACGTCTCGGTGCTGGTCGACACCGTGCACGCCCACAGCCGCGCGCTGCACGCGGCCTGATCGGATCGGGGAATCGCGCGTCGCTCAGCGGCGCTCGATGACCACCGGCCGGACCTGCAACACCGACTGCGCGTGGCGGGCGGCCGCGTGGGCCTGTTCACGCGAGCCATAGGGGCCCAGCTGCAGCTTGTACAGCGAAGCTTCCTGGAAGACCGCGAGCAGCGGTTGCAGGGGCTGCAGATCGGACGCGATGCGCTGCTGCAGCCGCTCGACCCCGTCTCGCCGGGCCAGCGCGGCCAGCTGCACCCAGAAGCCCTTGGCCGCCGTCGTGTAGGC
>JAJUHM010000623.1 GCA_029279925.1 Aquabacterium olei | reverse complement strand
GGTGGCCAGATGCTCCCCGGCAAGGACCAGTTCCCGCGCTGGCGACAGCGTCAACGAGGCAAGACGCTCGCTGCCGGTGCGCTGGGTGAGGGCTTCGAAAGGGCGCAGTGCTTCAAGCTCGTCACCGAAGAACGTCAGCCGCACCGGGGTGGGGAATGCCGGGGGATAGAGATCGACCAGGTCGCCACGTACCGCGAAGGTGCCGCGCTCCTCGACCAGGGGCACCCGCTGGTAGCCGAGGGCCATCAGCTTCGCCAGCAGTGCGTCGCGCGGATACTCGCGGCCAGCCAGCAGCTCCAGAGACAGGTCGGCCAGCACGGTCCGCGGGATGATCCGCTGTTGCACGGCCCGGACGGTGGTGACCACTGCGCGCAGCCGGCTGGCGGCCAGAGCGGTCAGCGTCGCCAGGCGCTGCGCTTCGACTTCGGGGTGCGGGGAAAGGGGGGAATAGGGATCGAGCTCCCAGCCGGGGAAGAGCGCCACCTCGTCGGGCTGGCCGTGATAGAAGAGGAGCGCCTGGAAAAACTCCTGGGCGGCAGCCTGGTCGGGCGCCAGTATCGCCAGCCGCTTTTCCCCGGCCGCCAGCAGCCCGGCCGCCAGATAGGCACCGCTGCTGCCGGCCAGACCGAGCACTTCGGCACGCGGCAGCGCCAGCAGCTCAGCGGGCAGCGCCGCAAGGGTACGATGGTGAACGGTCGGTTCGACGGGAGTCGTCATGGCTGGTTGAAATACAACGATCGACATCCGGCAAAAGGCCGCTTGAAATCGTCGTGAGGAAGTCTAGCTGCAAGGCGCTCGGAGTGCGGAACCCGGGACATCTCCGCATGGGTAGGCGAGGGAGCGAGCACCGCGCAGCGCCGCGGATAGTCTCCGCAGCAGATTTTCAATGGCTTTTTCAGTCGCGTGGCACCGCGAGCATCCGGTCCAGCGCCAGTTTCGCCCGCTCGCGGACATCCGCTGGGACGGTGATGCGCGGCTTCATGGTGACCAGTGCCTCGCGCACATCCTCCAGGGAAGTCAGCTTCATGTTCGGGCAGATCAGCCGGTTGGTCGGCAGGATGAACTCCTTCTCCGGATTCTCCAGGCGCAGCCGGTAGAGGATCCCCGCTTCCGTGCCGACGATGAAGCGCTTTGCCCCGCTCTGCCGGGCGTAGACGTACATGCCGCTGGTCGAGCAGATATGGTCGGCGATGTCGAGAATCTCCGGAGGACACTCGGGGTGAGCCATGAACACCGCATCCGGGTATTCGGCCCGGGCGGACTGCACCTCGGCGACGGTGAGCCGGTCATGGGTCGGGCAGTAGCCATCCCACCAGTGGCAGCGCTTGTCGGTATGACGGGCGATGTACATGGCGAGGTTGCGGTCGGGGGTCAGGATCACCTCATCGGCATCCAGGGAGTTGACCACCCGTACGGCGTTGGCGCTGGTGCAGCAGATGTCGCTCTCGGCCTTGACCGCGGCGCTGGAATTGACATAGGTGACGACCGGCGCGCCGGGATGGCGCTCGCGCATCAGCCGCACCCCGTCGGGGGTGATCATGTCGGCCATCGGACAGCCGGCATCAGGGCGCGGGATCAGCACCGTCTTGTCCGG
>JAJUHM010000622.1 GCA_029279925.1 Aquabacterium olei | reverse complement strand
CGTTCACCACGCGCACGCCCACGCCCGGCAGGGCGCGGCCCACGCTGCCGATCAGGCGTTCGCCCTCATTGGCGCGGCAGGGGTTGGAGCACAGCATGCCGGTTTCGCTCATGCCATAGCGCTCGAGGATGGTGTGGCCCGTGCGCTCGGCAAACGCGCTGAAGGCGGCCGGCAGCAACGGCGCCGAACCACTGACGAACAGCCGCATGCCGGCGGTCGCCTCGGCGTTCAGGCCCTCGTGGCCCAGCAGGCGGCCGTACATCGTGGGCACGCCCATGAACACCGTGGCGCATGGTTCGGCGGGCGCCGTGATCTGGTCGAGCACGGCCGCCGGAGAGAAGGTGTTGAGCCAGCGCATCGGCGTGCCCGACAGCAGCGCGCAGTGGCAGGCCACGAACAGACCGTGGATGTGGAAGATGGGCAGGGCATGCACCAGGCAGTCGTCATGGCGCCAGTCCCAGTGCCGCAGCAGGGTGCGGGCGTTGCTCAGCAGGTTGCCGTGCGTCAGCATGGCCCCCTTGCTGCGGCCGGTGGTGCCCGAGGTGTAGAGGATGGCTGCCAGATCGCCTGGCTGGCGTGCAGCGTGCTCGTGCGCGTCGCCATACAGGCTGGCGTGGCTGAGCAGGCTGCCTGAGCGGTCGCTGCCCAGCGTGAACAGGTGCTCTACCTGTGCATGGCCGGCCAGCGGGATCACCCATTCCTGGTCTTGCGGGCGGCACACCAGCACGGCAGGCTGGGCATCCAGCAGGAAGTACTCGAGTTCGGCTGCGCGGTAAGCCGGGTTCAGCGGCAGGTATACGCAGCCGGCGCGCAGCGTGGCCAGGTACAGCAGCAGCGACTCGACCGACTTGTCCACGTGGGCAGCCACGACCGGCGGGCGCCCGTCGATGCCGTGCAGTTGCAGGCTCTCCAGCAGGTTCGCCAGCATGGCGCTGGCGCGGTCCAGATCGGCCCAGGTGTAGGTCCCGGCGTCGGTGAGGATGGCGGGCGCGTCCAGCGTGGCGGGCCAGGCGGCGCGCAGGGCAGTGAACAGGTTCATGGGCAGTCCGGCCCGGTTCGATCGGGCCCCAGAAGCGGCAAACGCGATACGGTAACGCATCGATCGGGCATCCGGACGCGCCAGCGTGCCGGGCAGGCTACAGTCTGGACCCCATGCTGTCGTTCCGCCTTGATTTCGATCTTCCTGAGGCCCTTTGCCGTCCGAGCCGAGGGCGGGTGCGCGATGCGCGGACGGGGGGGCGCCGCCGCGCGCTGCCTGCGGTGCTGGCCGCGCTCGTGTTGTGGACAGCCAGCAGCGGTGCGCGGGCCGGCCTGCTGGACGACATCCCCGTGGGCCTGGGCTATGCCGCCTGGGACCTGTGCACCCGTGTGCTGGCCGCAGGCGACGACGAGGCCCGCGTGCGCACCCGCTACACCGAGCCCAAGGTGCACCCGCTGGCCTGGCTGTGGCGCGTGCGTTGGGGCACGGACGAGGTCGAGGTGCGCACCTGGCTGCCGGTGCCGAGCTGGCGGCGCCTGGCCGTACACCGCCCGGGCCTGGGGTGCACGCTGGTCACGCCGGGCCAGACGCGGGCTGCGTGGGCCGCCTCGCAACCCG
>JAJUHM010000621.1 GCA_029279925.1 Aquabacterium olei | reverse complement strand
CCTCGACGATGGCGATGGCTGCGCTCATGCCCCCCGCGGTGAAGAAGTCCGGCGGCGATTTGAACTGCTTGTAGTGGTTGGCCACCAGCCATTCGTTGACCGGATTTTTGGGGATGCCGAAGTAGTAATACGTGGCGCCCTCCATGCCGGGGAAGTTCTTGTAGGCCGCCATGGCGGGCAGAATGTTGCCGCCCGTGGCGATTTCGATGCCGTAGCGCTTCAAGTCGAGGTCGGCGATCTTGAACGGGTTGCCGGCCCCGGCCCAGATGATGAAGATGACCTTGCGGCCGGAATGGTCCTTGAGCTTGTCGATCAGCCGCTGCGCCCCTGCCGTGAAGTCGGTGGTGTTGGTGGGCAGGTATTCCTCATGGACCAGCTTGGCCTTCTTGATCGCTTGCTTGAAAGCCGCCACCCCATCGCGACCAAAGGCGTAGTCCTGCGCCAGCGTGGCGATGACCGTGCCCTCTTTGTCCAACGCCACGGCGTTGGAAATCGCGTCCTGCGAGCTGTTGCGCCCGGTGCGGAAGATGTACTTGTTCCACTTGTCACCGGTGATGGAGTCGGCCACCGCCGGCTCGACGAGCAGGATCTTTTTGTACTCCTCTGCCACGGGCAGCATGGCCAGCGCCACGCCGGAGGAAGTTGGACCCACCGCGATGTCGGCCTTGTCGTCGCCGTACGCGGCGGCCAACAGGCTCTTGCCCACGTCGGGCTTGCCTTGGTCGTCCTTCTCGATCACGACGATCTTTTTGCCTGCCACGGTCATGGTGCCGCCCGTGGCGTATTCCAAGCCCATCATCAGGCCGGTTTGCGTCTGCTTGCCGTAGGCCTCCAGCGGCCCGGTCTTGCTGTAGACGTGGGCAATGCGGATTTCTTGGCCCGACTGGGCGTGTGCCACGACGGCGGAACATGCCAAGGCCACGATGGCCAGACGGCGGGTGAAGTCAACCATGTCTGTCTCCTCTGTGCGGTGGGACCCGGCGGCGCCGATGCGCGCGCGGTCCCTCCAAAAGGAGCAGAACCCATGCCAGGCGAAAACGGGGCAAAACAGTCCGGGTTAACCCGGAAACGTCAGCGTCTAATGCCCAGATTTTGGACACCTGAGACGGATGATGATGTCCAATTTTCAGTCAGTGTCTGGATTCTGGACACCCCAAGCGGACAGTTTGGCATACAGCGTGGCGCGAGAGATCCCCAACAACCGCGCCGCTGCCACGCGGTTGCCTGCGCAGCGGCGCAAGGCTGCTTCGATCGCTTCGCGCTCCACACGAGCAATGCGCTGCGGCAGGGGCTCGAATGGCTCAGCAGGCAGCGCAGACTCTGCCCCTCCGTCCAGGGCGGACAGCGGCGCGCCCGGCTCCGACGGCGGGGCGTCATCGGGACCCCAGAACGCCCCTGCCGGCTGCGAGGAGGCCTGCAGCGGCGCACCGGCCGCGGCCAGCACGGCCGCGACTTCGGGAGCGTCCACCCGGGGATCTTCGCAACGCAGGGCCATTTGCTCGAGCGCGTTGCGCAGCTCGCGCACATTGCCACGCCAAGGCTGCTCCATCAACAGGGCCAGGGCCGCCGGCGTCAGTTCCAGCGCGGGGGTGCCGCT
>JAJUHM010000620.1 GCA_029279925.1 Aquabacterium olei | reverse complement strand
GCTTACGCACGGTGATTGATCGTCAGCCGAGGTGACCGGTCGAGCATCGAACACCGGCTAGACAGTGGCGATCAGGCTGATTTTGTTCTATCATGAGGCGTCAAGATGGATCATGATGAAGATGGCCATGACGACTGCTGTCCGCGAAAAGTTTTCCTCCCAGGCCGCACCCGAGGTGCTCGCGGCGCTGCGCCAGATCGCCGAAAGCCAGGGCCGTCAGTTCCAGGCGGTGCTCGATGAAGCCCTGCGCGACTACATCGACCGGAAGCAGAAGGAGCGCCCCCGCCGCCATGTGATGGCTTCGTTCGCGTCCAGCCTTGAAGAGTTCGACAGCCTCTACCGCGAACTGGCCAAGTAAGCCGTGGCACGGGATTACCTGACCGTGGCCGATGTGCTGGGCATGCACACGGTGCTGATGCAGCGTTACGGCGGCGCGCTGGGCGTGCGTGACCCGGGGGCGCTGGAGGCCGCGCTGTTCCGCCCTCAGACGGGGTACTACGACGACATCGTGGCCGAGGCGGCCGCGCTGTTGGAAAGCTTGGCGATCAATCACCCGTTCGTGGACGGGAACAAGCGCATCGCCTTTGCCGCGTCCGACGTGTTCCTGCGCATCAATGGCTGGCGCTTGCAGCGCGCGCCGATGCAGATCCATGCGGAGATGATGCGGATGTTCGAGTCGGGCACGTTTGACATCGCCCACCTTGATCCCTGGCTGCGGGCGTTTGCCGTTGCCGCAGAGTGATGCCATGAACGAGAAAACACCGAACCTGCAGACTCAGGCTGCTTTGGCAGAAGCCCGCGCGATGGCGAGGAACAGGATGCCTGGACTGGCAGAGTGCACAGCAGGCGTTGAGTCATTTACCAGCTTCACCAAACCCGCCCGCGGGCGCTGGGAGTCCATCCCTGCCGACATTCGCCAGCGGCTGCTGTCCAACGTCTGGTGCGGCAGTGCCGTCACGAAACAACAATTACCAATTTCAGCAGCACAATCAAGGGTGGCGACTTGCTGCTGGTGGGCAAGTGCGCCGAATGCCGCGGCGAAGTCGCACGAGCGATCGAAGGAGCGTAGCGGCCGTCCACAAGGGAAGGAGACAATGATGCGTCCAGCGTTGACATCCGGCCTGCTCATGGCAGCCATCCTGGTATTCCTGCCGGCGCGCAGCGAGGCCGAGGAGACGGCCTCGGCCGCTTCAGGCAAGGCGGTCGCCGAGGAACGGGCGCCCAGCAAGGAGGAGCTGGCCGAAGCCAGGCGACTGGCGCGCGAGGAGCGTGCCCGGGAGCGGGAAAGGGAGCGCCTCGAACGCGAGCGCCTGTGCGTCATCAAACCGGTGATGACGGATGCGGAGAAGGCGCTCTGCAGGGAAGTCTGGCGCTGAGCCGGCCTGCATCCGAAAACATCAAAGCCACCCGCAGGTGGTCTTGACGCGCTCGCTTGCCGCTGATCAGCCCTTGACGCGGTTGCGGTACTCGCCCGTGCGGGTGTCGATTTCGATCTTGTCGCCGGTTTCACAGAAGAGCGGCACCGACACCTCGTAACCGGTGGCGATCCTGGCCGGCTTCAGCACCTTGCCCGAGGTGTCGCCGCGCACGGCCGGCTCG
>JAJUHM010000619.1 GCA_029279925.1 Aquabacterium olei | reverse complement strand
CGCCGGCGCGGTGGCAGGAGGCAGGCTGTTCTCGATCAGTTCGGCCCAGGCGGCCGCGCGCTCCGAATGGAAGGCACGCGTCTGCAGCTGCTGCCGCTGATGTTCGAGGTTGCGCTGCGCCAGCCAGCCGGACACCAGCGCAAAGATCAGCAGGACCGCGACAACGGCCAGGTAGATGCGCAGCGCCAGCGTCTTCATCGGGCGTCGACGTCGGCGTCCTGTTTCTTGGCGAAGACGTAGCCCACCCCGCGCACCGTGAGGATGCGGCGGGGTTCCTTCGGCTCGTTCTCGATGGCCGCGCGGATGCGGGAGATGTGGACATCGATCGAGCGGTCGAAGGCCTCCAGGGGATGCCCTTTGAGGGCATCCATGATCTGGTCACGGCTGAGGACCCGCCCGGGGTGCTGGGCGAGCACGGACAACAGGTCGAACTGGTACGACGTGAGGTCGCAGGGCTTCCCGTCCAGGCGCACCTGGCGCAGCCCGGTATCGATCTCGAGGCGACCGAAACGCCAGACGTCGCCGTCGTCGCTGGCCGGGCCGGTGCGGCGCAGCAACGCACGGATACGGGCCAGCAGTTCACGGGGCTCGAAGGGCTTGGGCAGGTAGTCGTCGGCGCCGATCTCGAGGCCCACGATGCGATCGGTCGGCTCGCCGCGCGCACTGAGCATCAACAGCGGCAGGCTGCGGGTTCGAGGAGAGGCCCTCAGCTCGCGGCAGAGATCGAGCCCGTCGCCGTCCGGCAGCATGAGGTCCAGCACCAGGGCGTCGAAGGCCTGACGGGCCAGGAGTTCGCGGCCGGCCGCCAGGCTGGGTGCACACGACACCTGATAGCCGTGGCTGCCGAGGTAGTCACCGACCATGCCGCTCAGGCGCAGGTCGTCATCGATCAGCAGAATGTGCTCGCTCATGTCCGCCATTGTCGCGCGCTCCAGCGTCATCGGGCCTCAGGGCGTCCCATGCCGTCGCGGCCAGGGTGGTGAGGGTGACGGGACGCACGGTCCCCATCGCGGCGGTCCATGCGGCGTTGCATCTCCTTGGCCAAGGTGGCGCGCTGTTCGGGCGTCAGCACCTTGGCGACGTCCGCCGCGGCCTGCAGCATGCGCTTGCTGACCCCATCGTGATGGGCGTGCAGTTGCTGGCGCAGGCGCTCGGCCCCGGCTGCATCCACCTGCGGCTGGGCCAGCAGGGCCATGATGGCGCGGTACGGGTGTTGCACCTGCCCGTCGGCCCCCTTGGGCATCTGCTGGTGCAGGGCCTGCAGGTCGGCGCGGGCCTTGTCGGCGATCTCGCGGATCTGCCTGCGTTGTGCGTCGTTGGCCTTCACGGTGTCGAGCATGCGGTCGAGCGCGCGGCCCGAGAACGGCATGCCCATGCCACCATGCATCCCCCCGCCATGGCCCATGTGCCCCATCGGATGCGGCGCACCTTCGTTGGAGGGGGCGGCAGCCGGCGCGGTCGGGGCAGCAGACGGCTGGCCGGCGGCACGCGCGTCGACCGACCAGACCGTGATGGCGGTGGCCCCGGCGAGCAGCAGGCCGAAGGCCAGGGCGCGCGGGTGGACGGCTTGCGGGGCAGAAACGGAACGGGTGCGTGACATGAACAGGCT
>JAJUHM010000618.1 GCA_029279925.1 Aquabacterium olei | reverse complement strand
GCAGCGGCCGGCACGCTATCCACCAGCACCATCAGCGCCGATAGCTTTAATAAAGGTGTCGCCATTCTGGACTCGCTGCAATTTGTCTTCAGCACCCCACCGGGCAAAGTCAGCGATCTGTATCTCGCAGCGAGCGAGGCCACGGGCGGTGACAGCGTACAAACGCCCGCAGCGCTGCAGGCAGGCATCAAACTGGCCCAGGGACGGATCCGTCTGCTCAGTGGTTTCGGCAATGGCCGCACGCCGCTCGATATCCGGGTCGAAGCCCAGTACTGGTCGGATCATTTCTGGGTACTCAATGAGCAGGACAATACCGAGCTGAAGCCCGAGAATTTTGCCATTTCGCCCACGTTGACCGTAAACGGGCTTTACGCCACGGGCGGGGGCAGCTGGCGGCTTAACCTGGCGCCGCCAGCGTCCTCCGGCAGCTTCGACATCGGTCTCAATCTGGGGGCAAGCGGCGCCAGCCTGAACACCTGCACAACAGGCTTGAGCGGTGGCAGCGCCGCCGCCACCCCCTGGCTACGCTCCCGCAACGGCAGTTGCGCCAGCACCTACGACCGCGATCCGAGCGCCCGGGCCACCTTTGGCGTCTATGCGCCGGAAACCCGCAGGAACATTCATGTCCGCGAATGGTATGCGTACTGAGGCGACCCAGCGGGGCTTCACGCTGATCGAGCTGGTCACGATCATGATCCTGCTCGGGATCCTGGCCGTGGTCGCCCTGCCGCATTTCAACCTCACCGATTTTGCCGCCGCGCGCTTCCGTGACGAAGCCCTGAGCGGACTGCGCTATGCCCAGAAGGCCGCCAGCAGCCATCGAAGGCTGGTCTGCGCCTCCCTGGCCGAGCGCCGGATCGACTTTGCCATCGCCGCCACCAGCAGCACCACGACCTGTACCGGCACCACCCCGCTTCCCCTGCCGGCCAACGGCCAGGCGCAGGTCAGCACCAGCGACAGCGCTGTCAGCCTCAGTGCCACGTCCGGCACGCTCCCGGCCACCCTGTTTTTCCGCCCGGACGGCACCATCGATGAAGGGGGCGCCTGGATCAACCGGACCCTCAGCATCAATGGCCTGACGATCACGCTCACCGGGGAGACCGGCCTTGTCCAGTAAGTCGCACGGCTTCACGCTGATCGAACTGATCATCGCCATCGTCATCATCGGCATCGGCCTCACCGGGGTGCTGCTGGCCTTCAACACCACGGTCCGCCACAGCGCCGACCCGATGATCCGCAAGCAGATGCTGTCGCTGGCCGAGCAGATGCTCGAGGAGATCCTGCTCAAGCCCTACGTTGCCCCCACGGGCAGCAGTGGTGGCATCAGCGGCTGCGACCGCAGCCTGGCCGACGAGATCAGCGACTATGCGGCCTACGACCAGGCAGCCTGTGACCTGAACGGCAACGCCCTCCCAAGCCTGGCCGATTACCGCCTCCAGGTGACGCTGAGCAGCGGCGCCACGCTAGGCAGCCTGAGCAGTGCCGACGTCACCCGGATCGCAGTCACCGTGACGCACGGCGCGGACAGCCTGGTGCTGACAGGTTATCGTACCCACTACGCGGTGCCCTGACGATGACACGCCCTTCCCGCCAACACGGTTTCACGCTCGTCGAGCTGATC
>JAJUHM010000617.1 GCA_029279925.1 Aquabacterium olei | reverse complement strand
CGACGACAGCTCGCGGTGCACCTGGCTTTCGGTGGTGCGGGCACCGATGGCGCCCCAGCTGATCAGGTCACCGATGTACTGCGGCGAGATCACGTCGAGGAACTCGCTGGCCGCCGGCATGCCCATGCGGTTGATCTCGAGCAGCAGCTGGCGCGCCATGCGCAGGCCTTCGTCGATCTTGAACGACTCGTCCATGTACGGGTCGTTGATCAGGCCCTTCCAGCCCACGGTGGTGCGCGGCTTCTCGAAGTACACGCGCATCACGACTTCCAGCGTGTCGGCGTACTTCTCGCGCAGCGGCAGCAGGCGGCGGGCGTAGTCGATCGCCGCAGCCGGATCGTGGATGGAACACGGGCCGATGACAACGAGCAGGCGGTCGTCCTGGCCGTGGATGATCTGCCCGACTTTGCGGCGGGTGTCGGCGACGAGCGCTTCGACCGGCGTGCCGGAGATGGGGAAGAAGCGGATGAGGTGCTCAGGCGGGGGCAGCGGGGTCACGTTCTTGATCCGTTGGTCGTCCGTCATGGACGTGGCGTCGGCGGGCGGGACCCAGCCTGCGGCGGCGCTGGTGGAGGCATTCATCGGTCTTCTTCCTTCTGGGCTGATGCAGTCGTGTAAGGGGGCGGACGAAAAAAAACCGCCGGTGGGGACCGGCGGTTTCGTCAGGATTCGGTGTGGTTCGCTCAGCAGCTTCCCACTCCTGCGCCGGTGTGTGGCGGGAGTTCAAAGAAGTACCAGTAAAAGCGGACCGTGTTCATGCCCAAGAATGTAGCACGACACCTCGGGGTGCAGGCAAGCAGTTTTTTACGGGTCTCATGGCAAGCGGCCTGCGCGCGCACCACGACGCGGCCCCGGATCGCCACTTCGGTGCACCCGGACCGCCCACGACATGGCACGGAACTCGCATCGGTTGCGACACCGAAACCTGACCACTCGGTCAACTTCCTGGCCACGCCATGAATGCACCAGAGATGCTCGCCACGCTGAGCCCGTCGCCCCGGCCCGCCTATGGCCCGCCGGCCGTGCAGATCCAGAACGCCAGCGTCGTCTACCCCGCTGCCGACGCGCCGGTGCGCGCGCTGCACGAAGTCAACCTCGACATCCAGCAGGGTGAGTTCATCTCGCTGATCGGCCCCTCGGGCTGCGGCAAGACCACGCTGCTGCGCGTCATCGCCGACCTCGAACCCATCACCGCCGGCACCGTGCTGGTCAACGGCCTGAGCCCGCACGATGCCCGGCTTGCACGGGCCTATGGCTACGTGTTCCAGGCCCCGGCCCTGCTGCCCTGGCGCACCGTGCTGTCCAACGTCATGCTGCCACTCGAGATCCAGGGACGCCTGCCCGAGGCCGCGCGCGAGATCGCCCGCGAGCAGCTTGCCCGCGTCGGCCTGGCCCAGTTCGAGAAAAAGTACCCGTGGCAGCTTTCGGGCGGCATGCAGCAGCGCGTGTCGATTGCGCGCGCGCTCGGCTTCCAGCCCCGTCTGCTGATGATGGACGAGCCCTTCGGCGCGCTGGACGAGATCACACGCGACGACCTCAACGTGCACCTGCAGGACCTGTGGCGCCGCGAGCAGCGCACCGTGGTCTTCGTGACCCACTCGATCGCCGAGGCGGTGTACCTGTCGACCCGCAT
>JAJUHM010000616.1 GCA_029279925.1 Aquabacterium olei | reverse complement strand
GGCGTCACCTACAACGTCTACAACGCCCAGGGTGGGCCCAGCCGCCCCTGGTCGCTCGAGGTGCTGACGCTGCTCATCGATGCCGACGAGTGGCTCGCTCTGGAGCTGGGTGTGGCGCAGCGCGCCAGCCTGCTCAATGCCATCCTGGCTGATGTGTACGGCGAGCAGCGCGTGCTGAAGGACGCGTTGTTGCCCGCCGCGCTCGTCTACGGCCACCCGGGTTACCTGCGCGGCCTCCAGGGCGTGCAGCCCGCGGGGGGCGTGTACCTGCATGTCGCCGCGTTCGACCTGGTGCGCGGGCCCGATGGAGACTGGTCGGTCGTGTCGCAGCGCACCCAGGCGCCGTCCGGCCTTGGCTATGTCATGCAGAACCGGTTGATCGTCTCGCGGCTGTTCCCGGAGGCCTACCGCGGGCTGAACGTGCAGCACCTGGCCACCGGCTACCGCCGTCTGATCGACACCGTGACCGAACTGGCCGCCGGGTGCGCGGGCGGGGCCACCCCGCGGCTGGCGTTGCTGACACCCGGCCCCTACAACGAGACCTACTTCGAGCAGGCCTACCTGGCTCGCTACCTGGGCCTGCCGCTGGTTGAAGGTGGCGACCTCATCGTGCGCGACGACACCGTCTACCTCAAGACGGTGCAGGGGCTCGAGCCCATCCATGGCCTGCTGCGGCGGCTGGACGACGACTTCTGCGACCCCCTGGAACTGCGACCCGACTCCACGCTGGGCGTGCCGGGCCTGATGCAGGCCGTGCGGGCGGGCAAGGTGGTGCTGGCCAATGCACTGGGGACTGGCTTTCTGGAGTCGCCTGCCGTGCACGGTTTTTTGCCTGCGCTGTCAAGGCAGTTGCTGGGCGAGCCCCTCGCGTTGCCCTCGCTGGACACCTGGTGGTGTGGCGAGGCCGCGGCCTGGCAGCACGTGCGCGACGAACTGGGCGACCACGTCATCCGCCCGAGCTTTCCGTACGCCGGCACGCCGGGTTTCGGTTCGCCCCGCCTGCGCCAGAGTTTCGATGCGGTCACTGGTCCGACGCTGACCGAAGCGGCCCTGCATACCTGGCGCGACCGCATCGACCACGACCCAGCCGCCTACACCCTGCAGCGCTTCCTGCCCTATGCCCAGGCCCCGGTCTGGCAGGGTGAACGCATCGCGATGCGCGGTGCCTCGGTGCGCGTGTACGCCCTGGCCGACGGACAAGGCGGTTGGCAGGTGCTGCCCGGCGGCATGACCCGCATTGCGACCCGCGACGCGGGGCCGGTCTCGATGCAGCTCGGTGGCTCCAGCCTGGACACCTGGGTGATGACGCACGGCCCGGTGGACACCTTCTCCATGCTGCCAGCGCGTGTCAAGCTGGACGAGCTGGAGCAACGCCAGCGCCCGGTGGCCAGCCGCACCGGCGAGAACCTGTTCTGGATGGGGCGCTACACCGAGCGCACCGAACTGCAGCTGCGTCTGGCCCAGGGCCTGCTGAACCTGCAGTCGGCCGACGACGAGCCCGAGGACGCCGTGCTGGAGGCCCTGTCGGCCCTCGCCGTTGCCAACGGCATGGTGCCCCCCGGCACGCCGAGCCTGCGGCAGTCTCCGCGGGTGTTCGAGCGCGCCGCCATGGAGGCCCTGGCCGATGCCCAGGCCACGCAGG
>JAJUHM010000615.1 GCA_029279925.1 Aquabacterium olei | reverse complement strand
GTACTGCTCGACCGCCTGCCACACCGTCCAGCCCTTGGGATGCCAGAACACGACACCCGGGGCATGGTCATCGATGTGGAACAGGTCGAGTTCCCTGCCCAGCTTGCGGTGGTCGCGCTTCTCCGCTTCTTCCAGGCGGGTCAGGTACTGCTGCAGGTCTTCCTTGCTGGTCCAGGCCGTGCCGTAGACGCGCTGCAGCTGCTCGTTGCGGTGGTCGCCACGCCAATAGGCGCCCGCCACCTTCATCAGCTTGAAGTGCTTGAGCTTGCCGGTGCTGGGCACGTGCGGGCCCCGGCACAGGTCGGTGAAGCCACCTTCGCTGTAGAGCGACACGTCCTGATAGGCCGGGATGCTCTCGATGATCTCGGCCTTGTAGTGCTCGCCCAGGCCCTTGAAGTAGCTGACGGCCTCGTCGCGCGGGAGCACCTTGCGCTCGACCTTCTCGTCCTTTTTGGCCAGCTCGGCCATCTTCTTCTCGATGGCAGCCAGGTCTTCGGGCGTGAACGGGCGCTTGTAAGCGAAGTCGTAATAGAAGCCGTCCTCGATGGTCGGGCCGATCGTGACCTGGGCCTCGGGGAACAGCTCCTTGACGGCGTAGGCCAGCAGGTGGGCCGTCGAGTGGCGGATGATGTCCAAGCCGTCGGCGTCCTTCTCGGTGACGATAGCGAGCTGCGTATCGGCTTCGATGCGATACGAGGTGTCGACCAGGCGGGCAGCTTCACCCTGCCCCACGCGGCCGGCCAGCGCCGCCTTGGCCAGGCCGGCGCCGATGGAGGCCGCCACGTCGGCGACGGTCACAGGGCCCGGGAACTCGCGCTTGGAGCCATCGGGCAGCTGAATCGAAATCATGGGATGTCCTTGTGTGGAAGCGTTGCCGGGCGCGATGCAGCCTGCGGCCGGGCAACAAAAAAGCGCGGGGGCTGCCGCGCTTTCTGGAACTCAGGGAAAGGTACAGGTGTGCGAAAGCAGCGGCCAGCCGACTAGACCTCGGTCGAGGTGAAGGGGGTCGAAGTTCGCGGTGTCATAACCGTGTGTGCCTTTCTACGTTCCTTACGTTGACGCCTCCCCACGGAGGCAATAAGCGCTTGATTATAAAGGCGGCACCGTCTCCACGCATGGCTGCGCCCGCGTGGATCGGCGACGAGCAAAAAGAAAAATGGCGCCCGAAGGCGCCATGTCTGCGATCCATGAGATCACGCCTGGCAGGGAAGACCGCCTTGCGGCAGCCGCCCCGCCGACGCAGATCAGTGGAACTGCTCTTCTTCGGTCGAGCCGGTCAGGGCCTTCACCGACGAAGAACCACCCTGGATGACGGTGGTCACGTCGTCGAAGTAGCCAGCGCCGACTTCCTGCTGGTGCGACACGAAGGTGTAGCCCTTTTCGCGAGCAGCGAATTCCGGCTCCTGCACCATGTTGACGTAGTGCTTCATGCCTTCGCCGCGGGCGTAAGCGTGGGCGAACTGGAAGGTGTTGAACCAGTTGACGTGGATACCAGCCAGGGTGATGAACTGGTACTTGTAGCCCAGAGCCGACAGCTCTTCCTGGAAGGAAGCGATCTGCGAGTCGTTGAGGTTCTTCTTCCAGTTGAAGGAAGGCGAGCAGTTGTACGACAGCAGCTTGCCCGGGCAAGCGGCGTGCACGGCTTGAGCGAAT
>JAJUHM010000614.1 GCA_029279925.1 Aquabacterium olei | reverse complement strand
GACGTAACCGATGGAGTTCGGCAGGCGCTGCACGAAGGCCGACACGCCTTCGTTGCCCTTGCCACCCGCGCCGGTGGGCCAGTTCACGGCGGTGCCCTCGCCCACCTTGGTCTTCCACTCGGCGTTCACCTTCGACAGGTAGTTGGTGAAGATGAAGCTGGTGCCCGAACCATCGGCGCGACGCACAGGGGCGATGGCGGCGTCCGGCAGCGGCACGCCCGGGTTCAGGGCAGCGATGGCGGGGTCGTTCCACTTCTTGATGTTGCCCAGGTAGATGTCGCCCAGCACCTGACCGGTCATCTTCAGTTGACCCGGCTGAATGCCCTTGACGTTCACCACCGGCACCACGCCGCCGATGACCGTCGGGAACTGCACCAGACCGTCCTTGTTCAGCTCGTCGTCCTTCAGCGGCATGTCGGTGGCGCCGAAGTCGACGGTCTTGGCCTTGATCTGCTTGATGCCAGCGCCAGAGCCCACGGACTGGTAATTGATACGCACGTTGGTGGCAGCGTTGTAGGCCGAGGCCCACTTGGCATACAGCGGGGCGGGGAACGTGGCCCCAGCGCCGGTCACATCCTGCGCAATGGCCGAGGCGGCGATCAGGGTCAGGGCCGCGGCAGCGGTGGTGCGGATCATCTTGAAGTTCATGTGGTACGCCTTTCAGGTCTGCGTGACTGCGAAAACTCGGTACGGCGCAATGTAGGCCGCCATTGTGACCGGTCTGTGACAGGGTCGGAAGTCGTTGTCACAAACCGGCAGCGCGCCGCCGCAAGCCGTTCGTCAACGCAGCGTCATGAGACTGTCATGCAAACGTCATCTTCGGTTTCTATCGTGTGCGCAGCCTGCTCCGATGTCACGGAGCCGTCTTTTTGTTCGGAGACACCATGATCCAACGTTCCATCTCGTCCATCGCCCTGGCCACCCTGACCCTGACTGCTGCCCTCACCCTGGGTGGCTGCGCCGCCACCGGCACCCAAGCGACGGCTCCCGCCGCCACGCCCGCTGCTGCCGTGGGCCAGAACCCTGAACTCACCACCTTGAAGCGCCTGGTGCAGCAAGCTGGCCTGGAAGCGGCTCTGCAAGGCCCGGTGACGGTCTTCGCTCCCAACGACGAAGCATTCAAGGCCGTCCCCGCCGCCACGCTCGACAAGCTGGCCAAGGATCCGGAAGCGCTGAAGGCTCTGCTGAATTACCACGTGCTGCCCACCGTCGTGAAGTCCAAGGACATCACCGGCGGTGCACAGGTCGTCACGGCCAACGGAGCCAAGGTCTCGGTCTCCAAGGCCGGTGACTTCGTCACGGTGGACGACGCCCTGGTGATCGCTGCCGACCAGCCGGCCGGTGCTGGCGTGGTCCACGTGATCGACCGCGTTCTGACGCCGCCCAAGAAATAAGGTGCTTTCGGCGGGCCACGTCCGGGCTCGCCAGGCGACAAGGGGGCCCGTGAGGCCCCCTTTGTCATGGTGAAGGCGTCGCTGTCAGCCCGCCACAGCCGCAGCCAGTGCCTCGGCGCAGCTGCGCGACAGCGACGGGTCCTCGGCTTCCACCATGACACGCAGCAACGGCTCCGTGCCGGAGGGACGGATCAGCACCCGCCCGCGCCCGGCAAGCCGCGCCTGAACCTCCTCCTGAACGGCCGCCAGCCGCTCGCTGCCGG
>JAJUHM010000613.1 GCA_029279925.1 Aquabacterium olei | reverse complement strand
GGTGAACGATGTTCTCGCCCATCTCGTGCTCGCCGCCCGAGATCCACATCTTGTTGCCCGTCAGGCGGTAGCGCGGGCCCAGCTCATCCTGCTGCCATGCCACGCCGCTGCCATCGCCCTGCACATCGGGCACGGCCCGCGTGACGATGTCGGACAGGCTGGAGCCGGCCTGCGGCTCGCTCAGGCACATGGTGCCGAAGGTGCGGCCTTCCAGACCGCCCTTGGCGAACACCTCGATCTGCTTTGGCGTGCCGTGCGCCAGGATGGTGTTGGCGTTGCCGCGCGTGAGCATCGGGTAGGCCGCCAGGCCCACGCTGCACTTGTAGAAGAAGCTCATCGATGCGATTTCGACCACCGTGGGCAGTTGCATGCCGCCCACCTCGGCGTCCTTGCTGGCGGCCATCAGACCCGCATCGGCAAAGGCCTGCAGCGCCACCGGTGTTTCCTTGGGCAGGGTCACCGTGGTGCCGTCGAACTCGGGCTCGTGCACGTCGATCAGGCGGTTGATCGGCGCAAACTGCTCGGTGGCGATCTGCTCGCTCAGGTCCAGCACGGCCGTGAAGGTCTCGCGGTTGTGCTCGGCGTGGCGTTCGCGGGCGCACAGGCCATCGGCCTTGAGCCAGTCATACAGCAGGAAGTCGACGGTGGCGCGGTGGGTCATGCTTTCTCCAGAATGAGCGCAGCCCGTCCGCTGCCTTCAAGCAGCGGATCAGGCCGGGGCACCTTCCAGCGCCCCGTGGATCACGGAACGATCAGTTGAAGGTCTTGCCTTCGGCGGCCAGTTTCGCCAGCAGCGGCGCTGGCGTCCAGAAAGCCGGGTCGCCGTGCGGGTTGCCGGCAAAGCCCTTCATCAGCTCGACCACCTTGGGCAGGCCCAGCAGGTCGGCGTACAGCATCGGGCCGCCCCAGGTCAGCGGGAAGCCGTAACCGGTCAGGTAGACCATGTCGATGTCCGAAGCCTTGGAGGCGATGCCTTCTTCCAGGATGGCGGCCCCCTCGTTGACCAGGGCCAGCACCAGGCGTTGCACGATCTCGTCGTCGCTGATGGCGCGCGGCGTCAGGCCCTTGTCGGCACGCACCTTGTCGATGCAGGCCTGCACCTCGGCCGAGGGCACGGGTTCGCGCTTGCCGGCTTCGTAGTCGTACCAGCCCTTGCCGACCTTCTGGCCGAAGCGGCCGAGTTCGCACACGGCGTCGCCCACCGGGCTGTAGATCACGTCGGGCTGCTCGATCTTGCGGCGCTTGCGGATGGCAAAGCCGATGTCGTTGCCAGCCAGGTCGCCCACGCGGAACGGGCCCATGGCAAAGCCGAAGGCTTCGGCGGCCTTGTCGACCTGCTGCACGGTGGCGCCCTCTTCCACCAGGAAGAAGCTCTGGCGCACGTACTGCTCGAACATGCGGTTGCCGATGAAGCCATCACACACGCCCGACACCACGGCCACCTTCTTGATCTTCTTGGCCACCTGCATCACCGTGGCCATCACGTCCTTGGCGGTGTGCTTGCTGCGCACCACTTCCAGCAGGCGCATCACGTTGGCGGGGCTGAAGAAGTGCAGGCCCACGACGTCGGCCGGGCGCTTCGTCACCTCGGCGATCTTGTCCACGTCCAGCGTCGAGGTGTTCTAGGCCAGGATGGCGCCGGGCTTCATCACGGCAT
>JAJUHM010000612.1 GCA_029279925.1 Aquabacterium olei | reverse complement strand
GGCCTGCTGGGCCATTCCGACGCGGACGCCTTGCTGCACGCCATCACCGACGCGGTGCTGGGCGCCGCAGGGCTGGGTGACATCGGCCGGCACTTTCCCGACACCGACCCGCAGTTCAAGGGCGCCGATTCGGTGGTGCTGCTGAAAGAGGCCGTCCGGCGCGTGACGCAGGCCGGCTGGGCCATCGTCAACATCGACAGCACCATCGTGGCCCAGGCGCCCAAGATGGCGCCTCACATCCCGGCCATGCGCGCCCGCATCGCCGAGGCCCTGGGGCTCGACGAAGGGGCGGTGAACGTCAAGGCCAAGACGGCCGAGAAAATGGGGCCGGTCGGCGAGGGCCGCGCGATCGAGACGCGGGCCATCTGCCTGCTGTTCAGGCAGCCCGCTTCAGCTTGATGTGGGCGACCAGCCCGCCGCCTGAGGCATTGGCCAGCTCCAGCCCGCCGCCCATGCGCTGCAGCGCCTTGTCGACGATGGCCAGCCCCAGGCCTGCGCCCGTCGCCGCCGTGCGGGCGGCATCCCCGCGGAAGAACGGCGTCGTCAGCGCGGCCAGCTTTTCGGGGGCCACGCCCGGCCCGTGGTCACGCACGCTGATGATCACCCACGACCCCGAGCGCGTGTAGCTCACGTCCACATTCGTCACACCCGTGTAGGTGTTGCGCCCGTAGCGCCGCGCGTTCTCGAACAGGTTCATCAACACCCGGCTCAGCTCGGTCTCGTCGGCCAGCACCTTGGTGTCGATGGGCAGCTTGGCCGTGATGCGGATGCGCTTGGTGTCCCGGAACTGGCTGATGGCCTTGTCGACCACCGACGACACGTGCACCGGCACCAGCTCCACCTCGCCGGGGCGGGCGTAGTCCATGAACTTGTCGATGATGGCGTCGAGCTGGTCGATGTCGGCCGCGATGTTGCGACGGGCCTCCTCGTCGACCACGCTCATCTCGGCCTCGAGCCGCAATCGGGCCAGTGGCGTGCGCAGGTCATGCGAGATGCCTGCCAGCATCACGGCGCGGTCTTCTTCGACCTTGGCCAACTCCCGCGCCATCCGGTTGAAGCCCTGGTTCACCTCGCGGATCTCGCGGGTGATCATGGACTCGTCCAGCACGGAGTCGAACTCGCCCTCCCGGATGCGGCTGGCCGCGAACGACAGCTCCTTGAGTGGCTGGTTGATCAGCCGGGCGATGACGGCCGAGCCCAGCAGGGTGGCCACCAGCGCGATCCCGACCCAGACGAACCAGGTCTTGCCCGTCAGAGGCACGATGCGGTTCGCATCGGCCTGCAGCCAGTAGTTGTCCCGTTCGATCTGGAAGCCCACCCACAGGCCGGGCTTGCCGTTCACCGCGCTGGCCACCACCGTGGTCGGCCCGAGCCGCGAACGCAGCTCCTGTCCGATCGTCCGCGTGAAGCGGTTGACCTCGAAAGGCACATAGCGGTCCGCCGGCTCGCGCGGCTTGAGCACGATGGCCTCCTGGTCGAACAGCGTCTTGATCAACGTCACGCGGTTGATGCTGTCGGCATAGCGCAAGGCGGCGCGCGACAGGTTCACCAGGCTGGCGATCTGCTGCGCCGCCTGGACGGACCGGGGCTCGAACTCCAGGGCGCGGAAAGTCTGCACCCAGGCCACGATGCCGGCCGTCAGCAGCAGGCCGAGCAGGATG
>JAJUHM010000611.1 GCA_029279925.1 Aquabacterium olei | reverse complement strand
GTGGCGGCCGGACAGAACATCCGTCGCCGGGGCGAGGACATTGCCGAGGGACAGCGCGTGCTCGGTGCCGGGACCCGGCTGACGCCGGCTTCGCTGGGCGTTGCCGCCTCGGTGGGCGCGGCGACGCTGTCCGTGTTCGCCCGTCCCCGGCTGGGCGTGCTGACCACCGGCAGCGAACTCGTGATGCCGGGCGAGCCGCTGCCGCCCGGCGCCATCTACAACAGCAACCGCCACACGCTGGTCGGCCTGGGCCAGGCCTGCGGCGCCCGCGTGACCGACCTGGGCGTGGTCCCCGATCAGCTTGAGGCCACACGGGCGGCGCTCCGTGCGGCGGCGGCGGGCCACGATCTCGTCATCACCAGTGGCGGTGTGTCGGTGGGCGAGGAAGACCACCTGCGCGCCGCGGTGGAGGCCGAGGGCGATCTGGCCTTCTGGGCCCTGGCCATCAAGCCGGGCAAGCCCTTCGTGTTCGGGCGGCTGCGGCGCCCCGATGGGACGCACGCTTTGTACATGGGCTTGCCAGGCAACCCCGTGGCCAGCTATGTGACCTTTCTGCTGCTGGTGCGTCCGGTGCTCGGTTGTCTGGCGGGCGAGGGATGGCATCTGCCCCAGGCACTGATGCTGCCGGCGGGTTTCGCATGGCCGCGGGCGGACAAGCGCCGCGAGTTTCTGCGGGCCAGGCTGGACGGCAGTGGTCGTCCCGTCCTGTACCCCAACCAGGGCTCTGGTGTGCTGAGCTCGGCAGCGTGGGGTGACGGCCTGATTGACCTGGCGCCGGGCCGCACCGTCGCGCCGGGCGAGCTGGTGCCCTGGTTGCCCCTGTCGGAGTTGCTGCAGCCCGCTTCCACGATGCGGCAAGGCTGAGTGGCAGTTCTGCGAAGATAGAGACGGTAGAGACGGCCCTGGACCGACCTACAGCACCCACAGCACCCCCACCAAGATGGACGCATCCCCGCTCGTTCCCACCTCCTGGCAGGAGGCTCTGGCCTGCGTGCAGGTCGGCCCCGATGATTTCGACCTGAGCGCGGAGGTCGCGCGTCTGCGCGCGGGCGACCTCGGTGTGGGGGCGGTCGCCAGCTTTGTCGGCACGGTGCGAGAGTGGGTTCACGAGGAGGCCGGATCACCGGCTCCGCAGTCCCAAGCCGCGGGGCAGCCGGTCATGGCCCTCGAGCACTACCCGGGGATGACGGAGCGCAGCATCGCCGAACTCATCGTCACGGCCCGTCAACGTTTCGACGTGCGCGGTGTGCGGGTGATACACCGGGTGGGCCCGTTGGCGCTCGGCGATCAGATCGTGCTGGTGGCGGTCAGCTCGGCCCACCGCGGCGAAGCCTTCGCCTGCTGTGCCTTTCTGATGGACTGGCTCAAGACCCGGGCCCCGTTCTGGAAGAAGGAGATCTCGGCACAAGGTGCGCGCTGGGTCGCCGCGCGCGACAGCGACGAGGCAGCGGCCGCACGCTGGAACGAGGCCCCGGCCGGCGGCGCGCAGGGATCGACACGATGAGCCACAGCGCGATGGTGCACGCGACGGCGGTGGCCGTCGGGGCGGCATGCGGTGCATGGCTCAGATGGCAGGCGTCGGTGTGGCTGAATCCGGTGTGGGCTGGCTTTCCACTGGGCACACTGTGTGTGAACCTGGCGGGCGGTTTTTTTGCCGGCGTGGCGT
>JAJUHM010000610.1 GCA_029279925.1 Aquabacterium olei | reverse complement strand
GCTCGATGACGGTCAACCCCCGGACTTCACTGCGTTCCGGGAACGATTCTGTGACGCTGATGATGCGTTGCGCGTCGCGGAAGTAAAGGTCTGCGGTGGTGGCGCGGGTCGCCGGCTGACTCCCTTTGATTTGGGTTGCGAGGATGTAGGACGATTCCCGCGCCGACCATGGCACCAGCCAGGCGTTGCCGAGCAGCGTCGCCACACACAGCAGCCCGCCGATGATGAACAGTGGGCGGGTGGCTTGCCACAGACCGATGCCGCAGCTGCGCAGGGCCGTGATCTGGCTGGTCCGGGCCAGCAGCCCCACGGTCGCAAAGGATGCCAGCAAAATCGCCATCGGCAATGACTGGTCGATCATGAACGGCAGCTTGAACAGCGGATAGCGGAAGTAGTGGGCGGCGACGGCGCGGTGCTCGATGAAGTCATCGACCTTCTCGATGAATTCAACCAGCCCGTAAAGGCCGATCAACACCATGAGGATCAGTGCCAGATTGCGCAGGAACAGGGCGGCGATGTGGCGGTCAAGCGTGCGCATTGCGGCGTCCCAGGCGCTGTTTGATGAACAGCGCTCCGTTGTCGATGGCGAGCAGCAGCCGGTTCGGGCGCTCCAGGGCGCTCTGGCGCAGGAAGGAGGCGCCGGCGCAGAAAAAGACCAGGTGCAGTGCCCAGAACGACAGCAGCGGGGGGATGCCGAGGGTTGCCGTCATGGTCTCCGCCAGGGACATCGCCAGGTAATAGACCAGGTAGATCAGCAGGCCGGCCGTGAAGCCGCCGCTGCGCCCCGAGCGCTGGGTCTGCATGCCGAACGGCAGGATGAAGAGGGTGAAGAGCAGGGGGGCCAGCGGCGCGCACAGCCGGCTGTGCAGTTCGGCGCGGGCCGCCAGGGCCCGTTCGCCTTCGCCGACGCTTGCCTGCCGCAGTTCCTCCATGGACATTTCCTTGGGTTTGCTGCGCTGGGCGAGGCGCGGCGCGGCCAAGGCCGCGGCCAGGTCGGGACGGATGTCGTAGCGGTTGAAGCGGATCACCTGGTAGGCACCTTCGGGGGCGCCGGCTTCCTGGCGGTGCATGGTGCCGTTGTGTAGCTGCAGGGTGATCGTCTGGTCATCCGGGCTGCTGACCAGCCGCCCGGAATCGGCAATGATCGTCAGCGGCCCCCGTTCTCCCTGCGTTTCGACGATGAAGACGCCGGTCATGCGGCCGCTGCGTTCGTCAAGGCCGTCCGCATACAGGACGAGGTTCCTGAACTGCTTGATGAACAGCTTCTGCTGCAGGCCGATGCTGGCCCTGCTGCGGGTCATCTCGAAGAGCGTCGTCTTGAAGGCCCGTTTCCCCCACGGGGCCGCCCACATGGCCACCAGCGCGGTCAGCAGGGCGCAAACCAGGGCGATGGCCAGGACCGGCCGGGCCAGTTCGAAGAGGCCGACGCCGGCCGCCCGGAAGGCGATCGATTCGTTGTCGGCGCACAGCCGGCCCAGGCCGATCAGGCTCCCCATGAGGAAGGACAGCGGCAGGGCGATGGCCATGAACGGCAGCAGCAGCGTGGAAAAGAGCGTCAGCAGGCTGACCGGGTCGACCCCCTTGTTGATGACCAGGTCGGCCAGCTGGACCAGGCGGCCGGTCATCAGGACGAGGGTGAAGACCAGCAGACACAGCAGGATCGGTGT
>JAJUHM010000609.1 GCA_029279925.1 Aquabacterium olei | reverse complement strand
GGCTCTTCCTGATGCGCTTCCAGGCCTCGGCGAGCAGGTCCTTGCGCGTGCCGAACACGGTCGCGCCCTTGGGGCACGCCTCGGCGCACGCGGGCATCCTGCCCTCCCGCTGCCGGTCGATGCACATGTCGCACTTGCGGACCGCGGGGACCGCCTTGTCCCACTCGTAGCGCGGGATGTTGAAGGGGCAGGCCACCATGCAGTAGCGGCAGCCCACGCAGACCGAGGCGTCGTAGGTCACGGAGCCGTCGGGGTTCTTCTTGAAGGCGCGCACGAAGCAGGCCGAGGCGCAGGCCGGCTCCAGGCAGTGGTTGCACTGGATCTTGCGGAACACCGGAGCGCCGCCGCCCGCGGGCTGGTAGCGGTTGACCACGGTGTAGGCCTTGGCGTCGGTCCGGCGCCGACGCTCCAGCACCGCCAGATCGCCGAAGGGCTTCGGGGGCGCGGGCAGTTCGTTGACCTTGTTGCAGGCCTCTTCGCACTTGCGGCAGCCGATGCAGCGGGTGGCGTCGAAAAGCACCCCCAGCGAATCCGGGTGACCGGTGAAGTGTGTGCTGCCGGCGGCATGCGCGGAACGGCCCAGCGTCGC
This sequence comes from Aquabacterium olei, assembly GCA_029279925.1. Classification (GTDB taxonomy): domain Bacteria; phylum Pseudomonadota; class Gammaproteobacteria; order Burkholderiales; family Burkholderiaceae_C; genus Aquabacterium; species Aquabacterium olei_A. The sequence goes on along the minus strand of JAJUHM010000609.1, from coordinate 1,081 downwards.
GCCGGCCCCCGCTACGCCCAACCAGCCGAGAAATTTCCTCCGTGAGATTGACATGTCGATGTCCCTCGGGCGTTGAATAAAGAGTCCGTTTTAAAGCTTCTCCTTGTGACAACCGGCGCAGTTGGTGGCGGCCGGCTTTTCAATTCCCATTTCCTGGTGGCACTCCATGCACTGCAGGTGGTAGGCCGCCTGCAGGCCGGGCCGGAAGAGGTTGCGGCCGTCGAAGGGCTGGCCGTGGCAGCTGGCGCAGGCCGGCGGTTTCTTGGCAACCGGGCTGTTGTGATGGCAGCCCTGGCAGACCGTTCCGGGCTCCCGGTGGAAGTTCGCGGCCAGCTTGCTGTCCTTGATGTTCCTCACCAGGGTCTGAACGATCTTGCGGTGCGGCAGCTTGACGGCGTCGTACTGTCGGCTCAGGGCCTTGATCTCCACCGTCTCCGGGATGTCCTCATCCGCAAATGTGGCGGTCACGGGCTGGCGCGCCGCCAACAGCATGGCGGCCATGGCCTTGGGCTCGGTCTCCGGGGTTGCCGCGGCGGGTTTGGGCACGTGGCAGCTGGCGCAGCCGGAGAGCGCCGGCGGGTCCCTGCGCGGCATGGATGCGTGGCAGCCGGCGCAGCGCTTGTCCGCCTGAAAGCGGCCATGGCAGCCGAGGCAGCTCGCCTGGGCGCTGACGCGGTGCATGGCGGTCTGCAGTTTGACGAACTGGCCGTCCTTGGAGCCTTGAAGCGTGTGGCACTTGCCGCAGGCGTCCATCGAGGAATGATGGCAGACCCGGCAGGTGTCGTTGTAGGTCTCGTGCCCGATGTGGTTGAAAGCCACCACGCTCATGCGGGTGAAGGGCGCCACTTTCTGGCCGTCGCTCCGGATCGCTTGGACGACGGTGGCATCCGGCTGGCCCCGCACCAACCGGGGGACGTCTTTGACCTTCTGGATCTTTTTCTGCAGGGCGGCGTCATGGCATCCGCCGCAGGTCGCCGGTCCGGCGTCCTTATTCTCGGCCAGCCGCTTGCGGTGGCAGTCGATGCACTGCGCGTGGGCCGCCAGGCGCATCGAGACGGTATTATCGACGGTCTTCTCAAGG
>JAJUHM010000608.1 GCA_029279925.1 Aquabacterium olei | reverse complement strand
GCCTGGGCTGGGAAGTCTGGATGAACGGCATGGAAGTGACGCAATTCACCTACTTCCAGCAGGTCGGCGGCATCGACTGCAAGCCGATCACCGGTGAAATCACCTACGGCATCGAACGCCTGGCCATGTACCTGCAGGGCGTCGAGAACGTCTATGACCTGACCTGGACCGACGGCCTGACCTACGGCGACGTCTATCACCAGAACGAAGTCGAGCAATCGACCTACAACTTCGAGCATTCCGACGTCGACTTCCTGTTCCACGCCTTCGGCGCCCACGAGAAACAGGCACAGCACCTGATGGGCGCCCAACTGGCGCTGCCAGCCTACGAACAGGTGCTCAAGGCCGCGCACACCTTCAACCTGCTCGACGCCCGGGGGGCCATTTCGGTGACCGAGCGCGCCGCCTACATCGGCCGCATCCGCAACCTTGCCCGTAGCGTGGCCCAGAGTTACCTCGAGTCGCGCGCCCGCCTCGGCTTCCCGATGGCCCCGCGTGACTGGGCCCATGAAGTGCTGGCCAAGCTCGAAGAACAGAACGCCAAGAAAGCCGCCTGACCATGACCGCCAAGAATCTCCTCGTCGAACTGTTCGTTGAAGAACTGCCGCCCAAGGCGCTGAAGAAGCTGGGCGAAACCTTTGCCAGCGCCCTGGCCCATTCCCTGAAAAATGCCGGCCTGGCACCGTCCACCGCAGCCGTCACGGCCTACGCCACGCCGCGCCGCCTGGCCGCTCACGTCACCGACGTGCTGGCCGTCGCCCCCGACAAGCCGGTGGTGCAGAAGCTGATGCCGGTTGCCGTGGGCCTGGATGCCGACGGCAACGCCACCCCGGCCCTGTTGAAGAAGCTGGCCGCCCTGGGGGCGGATGCTTCCTGCGTCGCCAGCCTGCGCCGCGAGAACGACGGCAAGAACGACATCCTGTTCTATGACAGCCTGGCCAAGGGCGTCACGCTGGCGGAAGGTTTGCAGAAGGCGGTCGAAGCCGCACTGGCCGCCCTGCCCATCCCCAAGGTCATGACCTACCAGCTGGCCGATGGCTGGAATACCGTCAATTTCGTCCGCCCGGCGCATGGGCTGGTGGCGCTCTATGGCAATGAGGTCGTGCCGATTTCCGTGCTCGGCCTGAGGTCCGGCAACACCACCCGAGGCCACCGCTTTGAAGCCGCCGTCGATCCGGTGGTGATCGCCGATGCCGACAGCTACGCCGAAACCCTGAAGCGCGATGGCGCGGTGATCGCCTCCTTCGCCGAGCGCCGCGCCGAGATCGTCCGTCAGCTGGCTGCGGCCGCTGCCCAGGCCGGCCCGAACCTGAAGCCGATCGAGGACGATGCGCTGCTCGATGAGGTGACCGCGCTGGTCGAGCGTCCGAATGTGCTGATCGGCCGGTTTGAAGAAGAATTCCTCGCCGTGCCGCAGGAATGCCTGATCCTGACGATGAAGGCCAACCAGAAGTATTTCCCGCTGCTCGACGCCGCCGGCAAGCTGACCAACAAATTCCTCGTGGTCAGCAACATCCGCCCGGAAGACCCGAGCGCGGTGATCGGCGGTAACGAGCGCGTCGTGCGCCCGCGTCTGGCCGACGCCAAGTTCTTCTTCGACCAGGACCGCAAGAAGTCGCTGGAATCGCGCGTGCCGGGGCTGGCCAAGGTCGTCTACCACAACAAGCTGGGCACCCAGGGC
>JAJUHM010000607.1 GCA_029279925.1 Aquabacterium olei | reverse complement strand
GGTCCTGAGCCTGCCGGACACCCGGGGCCGCTACTACCTGGCCCGCCAGCCCGAAGCCCCGCTCCCCAACAGCGACACCCCCGACGCCGCAACCCACGGCCGCTACTTGGCCCGGGCGCCGCTCAAGCGCTGCGTGGTGTGCGAGTCGGCTTACGAAGCGCCGGACATGGCGCATTGCCCGGCCTATCAGGGCGACATCTGCTCGCTGTGCTGCACGCTCGATGCCCGCTGCGCCGACGCATGCAAACCCCATGCACGCCTTTCGCGACAGTGGGAGCAGGTGCTGCATCGTGTGTTGCCGCCACGTTGGTGGTCTCGGGTCGATGCCGGCCTCGGGCATTTTCTGCTGCTGATGTTGGTGATTGCGCCCGTGCTGGCGGCGGTGCTGGCCGTGCTGTACCGCCACGAGTGGCACCGGCTGTTGTCGGCCGAGGCCTTGCCGGCGGGGGAGGAGGCGCTCGTGGCCTTGCAGGCCGGATTCATCAAGGTGTATGCGGCTTTGCTCATGGTGGCGGCCGTGGTCGCCTGGTGGCTGGTGCTGGCGCACAAGAGTCGCGAGGTGGCGCAGGAGGAATCCAACCGGCAGACCCGGCTGCTGATGGAGGAGATCGAATCCCACCGTCGCACCGACGCGGCGCTGCAGCAGGCCAAGCAGGCCGCCGAGCGGGCGCGCGAGCAGGCCGACCAGGCCAACCAGGCCAAGACGCGTTATGTCAGCACCATCAGCCACGAGCTGCGCACCCCGCTCAACAGCATTCTGGGCTACGCCCAGCTCCTACAGCAGGATGCTGCGCTGCCGCCCCATCGCGCCCATGCGGTACAGGTCATCTTGCGCAGTGGCGAGCACCTGCTGTCGCTGATCGAAGGCACGCTCGATATTGCCCGTATCGAGGCGGGCCGCCTGACCCTCGACGTCAGGCCGCTGGACCTCAAGGCCCTGTTGCAGGATGTGGCCGCCATGTTCGAGCTGCAGGCCAAGGCAAAAGGGCTGTCGTTTGCTTTCGAGTCGCCTGCTCGCTGGCCGCAGGCCGTGCGGGCCGACGACCGGCGGCTGCGTCAGATCCTGATCAACCTGTTGGGCAATGCGGTCAAGTTCACGGTGCGTGGTGGCGTAACCTTGCGGGTGCGGTATGTGCGCGAGATGGCGGTGTTCGAGGTCTGTGACACCGGGCCGGGCATGACCGCGGCCGAGCGGGAGCGGGTGTTCGAGCCCTTTGCCCGGGGATTGGCCGCGGCGCAGCCGGGCGCCCATGGCGCCGGGCTGGGGTTGACCATCGCCCGGATGCTGGCCGACCTCATGGGGGGCGAAATGACCGTTGACAGCACTCCGGGGCAAGGCAGTGTATTCCGGCTGCGCCTGTTCCTGCCTGAGTGGCATGGCGAAGCGCAAGCGATGGCCGATGCGCGCCCGTTGCAGGTGGACGGCTACGCCGGGCCGCGGCGTAGCCTGCTGGTCGTGGACAACGAGGAAGACGACCGGCAATTGCTGAAACGCTGGCTGGCCCCATTGGGCTTCGAGGTGCATTTGGCTGCCTGTGGCGAACAAGCCCTGGCCCTGCTGGAGGCCGGGCTGCGCCCCGATGCGGTGTTCATGGACCTGGCCATGCCCGGCATGGACGGCTGGCAGGCGCTCGAGCGCATCCGGGCCCTGGCCCAAGGACGGGGCTGGCCGGCCCCGGCAT
>JAJUHM010000606.1 GCA_029279925.1 Aquabacterium olei | reverse complement strand
CCTGGCCTACATCCCGTTCGAGGAACCTGCGCCCACCCGGCGGGTGGTGCTGGTGTGGCGGCGCAGCTTCACGCGCTACGAGGCCATCGCAGCCCTGCGCAACGCCATTTACGCCTGCCCGCTGGACGGGGTGTCGCTGCTGTCGTCCTGAGGGCCTGCGTTCTCGCGCTCCTGGCCGGGCGCATCGAAGCAATCGACCACCGTGAAGTACAGCGACGCGTAGAAGGCCGATGCGACCCACATCCCGGCCGTGATGGCCAGCACGTTGGCGACGGTGGGCAGCGGAATCAGCATGGCGACCAGGCGGTCGAGCACGCCGACGACCAGGATCACGGCGGCCCACGCCACACCGAAGACCGCGAAAGCCCCGACGTTGCGCCAGCTTGCCACCGCACTGAAGAACAGGGCTTTGCTCAAAGGCAGGCGGGCCCACAGCGTCAGGGCGGGTGTGTGCCAGAAGATGAGCGACACCGGCAGCGTCAAGGCCATGCGCCACAGCATGTCCTGTTGAACAAGGGGGTTGCCGATGATGTCGCCGACGTCCTCGGCGCTCTCGAAGGCCTCGGCCAGCACCTCGGCGCCGGGGCCGAAGATGCCCGCGAGCTGCATGACGATGAGCGTGGCGGCCACATAGGCGCCGCCCAGCCGCATGAAGGCCTTGCGCAGCTCGGGCTGGCCGCGCACCGGCTCGATCAACACCGCCGGCTGGATCTTTTCGCCGGCCAGGGCGTGGCGCGTGGCCAGCATGAAGCCCATCCACACCAGCGGCATCGCGGCCACAACCACCAACGGGCCCAGCACCGGCAGGCTCATCAGCAACAGCGCGGCCGTGGCCACCATGCCGAGCAGGCCCAGCAGGTTCAGCGGTTGCTGCCGGGCGATCTGCAGCCCCTGGCGGACCCATACCAGGCCCTGGCCCGGTTTGACGATGCGCAGTTTCATGCCTGCGATGCCTCCGTGTTGCGCTGCCATGCCCACGGCTGGTCGCGGCGCAGGGTCAGCACCCGCTCGAAGTGGGTCGGGTCATGCGGTTTCAGCATGGCTGCGTCGCGGGGCAGGTGAAAGTCCCACAGACGGGACGTCCAGAAGCGCAGCGCCGCGCCGCGCAGCAGGGCCGGCAGCAGGGCCACCTCGTCGTCGGTCAGTCGGCGCACGCGGTCGTAGGCCGACACGAAGGCTTGCGCGCGGGCCACATCCAGGGCCCCGGTGGCCAGGTCGATGCACCAGTCGTTCAGGCACACGGCAATGTCGAAGCCGAAGGTGTCGACACCGGCGAAGTAGAAGTCGAAGAAGCCGGAAAGCTCGGCGCCATCGAACATCACGTTGTCGCGGAACAGGTCGGCGTGACTCGGGCCGCGGGGCAGGGCAGCGTACGCGGGCGTGGCAGCCAGCTGCTGCTGGAAGGCCAGCTCGGACTCGATCAGCGCGCCTTGCTCGGCCGTGAGGTAGGGCCTCACCACCGGCACGGTCTCGGTCCACCATGGCAGGCCGCGCAGGTTGGGCTGCTGCAAGGGGTAGTCGGCGCCGGCCAGGTGCATGCGCGCCAGCATGGCACCGACCTGCGCGCAGTCTGCCGCCTGGGGGCTGAGCTGGTTGCGCCCCTTGAGACGGGTCACCACAGCGGCCGGCTTGCCCTTGAGGGTGTGCAGGATCTCGCCCTGGCTGTCGGCTTGCGGCGCCGGAACCGG
>JAJUHM010000605.1 GCA_029279925.1 Aquabacterium olei | reverse complement strand
GGCTTCTCCGACGTCGTCTTCATCACCTCCAGCTACGGCCTGGGTGAAACCGTGGTGCAGGGCGCCGTCAACCCCGACGAGTTCTATGTCCACAAGCCCGCCCTGAAGGCCGGCAAGCAGGCCGTCATCCGCCGCAACCTGGGTTCCAAGCTGATCAAGATGGAGTTCAGCACGCCCGAGGAAAAGGCCGCCACTGGCAAGCTGGTTAAGACCGTCGACACCACGGTCGAGGCCCGCAACCGCTACTCGCTGAGCAACGAAGACGTCACCGAACTGGCCCGCTACGCCCTGATCATCGAGCAGCACTATGGCCGCCCGATGGACATCGAATGGGGCAAGGACGGCACCGACGGCAAGCTCTACATCCTGCAAGCCCGCCCGGAGACCGTGAAGAGCCAGCAGCAAGGCAAGGCCGAGCAGCGCTACAAGCTCAAGGGCACCGGCACCATCCTGGCCGAAGGCCGCGCCATCGGCCAGAAGATCGGCACCGGCCCCGTGCGACTGGTGCACTCCATCACCGAGATGGACCGCGTGCAGCCCGGCGACGTGCTGGTCACCGACATGACCGACCCCAACTGGGAGCCGGTGATGAAACGCGCCAGCGCCATCGTCACCAACCGCGGTGGCCGCACCTGCCACGCCGCCATCATCGCGCGTGAACTGGGCATCCCCGCTGTGGTCGGCTGCGGCAACGCCACCGAGCGCCTCAAGGACGGCACCCTGGTCACCGTGGCCTGCTCGGAAGGCGACACCGGCTACATCTACGAAGGTCTGCTGGAAACCGAAGTCACCGAAGTGACCCGCGGCGAGATGCCCCACATCGGCCTGAAGGTCATGATGAACGTGGGCAACCCGCAGCTGGCCTTCGACTTCGCGCAGATGCCGAACAACGGCGTGGGCCTGGCCCGCCTCGAGTTCATCATCAACAACAACATCGGCGTCCACCCCAAGGCCATCCTCGACTACCCGAACGTCGACAACGACCTGAAGAAGGCTGTCGAATCGGTGGCACGCGGCCACGCTTCGCCCCGCGCCTTCTACGTCGACAAGCTGGCTGAAGGCGTGGCCACCATTGCCGCCGCCTTCTGGCCCAAGCCCGTCATCGTGCGCCTGTCGGACTTCAAGTCCAACGAGTACAAGAAGCTGATCGGTGGTTCGCGCTACGAGCCGGAAGAAGAAAACCCGATGCTGGGCTTCCGTGGCGCCTCGCGCTACATCTCGGCCGAGTTCGGCGAAGCCTTCGCCATGGAATGCGAGGCGCTCAAGCGCGTGCGCAACGACATGGGTCTGACCAACGTCGAAATCATGGTGCCCTTCGTGCGCACCCTGAAGCAGGCCGAACGCGTGACCAACATGCTGGCCGACCACGGTCTGGTGCGCGCCGCCAAGGGCGGCACCGACGGCCTGCGCGTCATCATGATGTGCGAAGTGCCCTCGAACGCCATCCTGGCCGAGCAGTTCCTCGAGTACTTCGACGGCATGTCGATCGGCTCGAACGACCTGACCCAGCTGACCCTGGGCCTGGACCGCGACTCCGGCCTCGAGTTGCTGGCTGCCGATTTCGACGAGCGTGACCCGGCCGTCAAGGCGATGATCTCGCGTGCCATTGCGGCCTGCCGCGCCACCGGCAAGTACGTCGGCATCTGCGGTCAGGGCCCCAGCGACCATCCGGACTTCGCCGAATGGCTGGCGGCT
>JAJUHM010000604.1 GCA_029279925.1 Aquabacterium olei | reverse complement strand
GTCGACAAGCTGGCCGCGCTGCTGAACTACGGCGACGCCTATGAGGGCGCGCTGGACGGCGAGCTGATCGTGGTGGCGCCGCGCCTGGGCACGCTGTCGCCCTGGGCGTCGAAGGCGACCGACATTGCGCACAACTGCGGCCTGGCGATTCGCCGCGTGGAGCGCGTGACCGAGTACCGCCTGACGTTGAAGGCCGGTCTGCTGGGTTCGCTGACGGGCGGCGCCAAGGGCCTGACCGCCGACGAACTGGCCGCCTGCGCCGCGCTGCTGCACGACCGCATGACGGAAAGCGTGCTGCTGGCCCGCGACGAGGCCCGCCACCTGTTCGACGAGAAGCCCGGCCAGCCCATGGCCCATGTCGACGTGCTGGCCCGTGGCCGCGCTGCGCTGGAAGAAGCCAACGTGAGCTTCGGCCTGGCGCTGTCGGACGACGAGATCGACTACCTGGTGAACGCCTTCACCGGCCTGAAGCGCAACCCGACCGACGTCGAGCTGATGATGTTCGCCCAGGCGAACTCGGAGCACTGCCGCCACAAGATCTTCAACGCGAAGTTCACCATCGACGGCCAGGAGCAGGACCTGTCGATGTTCGGCATGATCCGCCACACCGAGAAGGTCAGCCCGCAGCACACCGTGGTGGCCTACTCGGACAACGCCTCGATCATGGAAGGCCACGCCATCGAGCGCTGGATGCCCGAGGGCTACACCAACGCGCCGCAGTACAAGGCCCGCGACGAGCTGGCCCACGTGCTGATGAAGGTGGAAACGCACAACCACCCGACGGCGATTTCTCCGTTCCCGGGCGCCTCGACTGGTGCCGGCGGTGAAATCCGCGACGAAGGCGCCACGGGCCGCGGCTCGCGTCCGAAGTCGGGCCTCACGGGCTTCTCTGTGTCGAACCTGCACCTGCCGGGCACGAACGAGCCGTGGGAGCAGAACCCCGTCGGCAAGCCCGAGCACATCGCCAGCCCGCTGCAGATCATGACCGAAGGCCCGTTGGGCGGCGCCGCGTTCAACAACGAGTTCGGCCGTTCGAACCTGGGCGGTTACTTCCGCGTGTTCGAGCAGACGGTGGGTGAGGGCGCCGAGGCCATCCGCCGCGGCTACCACAAGCCCATCATGATCGCCGGCGGCATCGGCACCATCAGCGCCGAGCAGACCAAGAAGGTGGTGTTCGGTGCGGGCGCGCTGCTGATCCAGCTGGGCGGCCCGGGTATGCGCATCGGCATGGCCGGTGCGGCGGCCTCGTCGATGGCGGCCGGCACGAACGCGGCCGACCTGGATTTCGATTCGGTGCAGCGCGGCAACCCGGAAATCGAACGCCGTGCGCAGGAGGTCATCAACCACTGCTGGGGCCTGGGCGCGAACAACCCGATTCTGGCGATCCACGACGTGGGCGCGGGCGGCATCTCGAACGCCTTCCCCGAGCTGGTGGACGGCGCGGGCCTGGGCGCGACCTTCGACCTGACGCGCGTGCCGCTGGAGGAAAGCGGCCTGGCCCCGAAGGAGATCTGGTGCAACGAGAGCCAGGAACGCTACGTGCTGGCGGTGAACCCGGACCTCATGCCGCTGTTCGAGCAGATGTGCGCGCGCGAGCGCTGCCCGTTCGCGGTGGTGGGCGTGGCGCGCGCGGAACGCACGCTGGTGCTGGAGGACGGCCCAGGTGGCGATCGCGTGATCGACATGCCGATGGAGGT
>JAJUHM010000603.1 GCA_029279925.1 Aquabacterium olei | reverse complement strand
GAAGGTGGAGGCGCTGTTGACCACGGCATCCAGCCGCCCCAGGCCCTGCACCGCGGCGGGCAGCAGCGCCCGGCACGCGGCTTCGTCAGCCAGGTCTGCCGCCAGCACCACAGCCTGGCGGCCCAGTGCGCGGACGTCGGCGGCGGTCTGCTCGGCCTCGGTGCGCGAGGCACGGCAGTGCACGGCCACATCCCAGCCCTGGCGGGCCAGCGTCAGCGCAATCAGGCGCCCGAGGCGCTTGCCGGCCCCCGTGACGAGCACGGCCGGCGCAGCAACAGAGGGAAGTGTGGAAGACATGGACTTTCTACAATGCGGCGATGAACCGCCCGAACCCATCCGGCCAGAGTGTAGTGGCCGCCCCCGTCTCCAGCGCACCGCTGGCCCGCCTGATCGCCCACGAGATCCGCGAACGGGGCGGGTGGATGCGCTTCGAGCGCTTCATGGAACTGGCGCTGTATGCGCCAGGACTGGGCTATTACACGGGCGGCCGACGGGTGCTGGGCAGCATGCCGCAGGACGGCAGCGACTTCGTGACCGCCCCCGAATTGACGCCGTTGTTCGGCCAGCTGCTGGCCCGCCAGGTGGCCCAGGCGCTCGAGGCCACCGGTACCACCGAGGTGTGGGAGTTCGGCGCCGGCACGGGCGCGCTGGCCGAGCAGCTGCTGGGCGAACTGGGTGATCGGATCACCCGCTACACCATCGTCGACCTGTCGGGCACGTTGCGCGACCGCCAGCACCAGCGCCTGCTGAAAGCCCATCCGGCCCTGGTCCACAAGGTGGTCTGGGCCGACAGCCTGCCCGACGAGCTGACGGGCGTGATCGTGGGCAACGAGGTGCTGGACGCCATGCCCGTGCACCTGCTGACCTGGAATGGCGAGCACTGGCTGGAGCGCGGCGTGGCGCTGGCCGACGCCGCCACGGCGGATGACGACGTGCCGCGCTTTGCCTGGGCTGACCGCCCCGCGCCCGAGGGCGCACGCCCACCCACCGAGCACCCGGACGGCACCTACCCGCCCGGCACCGTGACGGAAACCCACGGCCAGGCCGAAGCCTTCGTGGCCACGCTGGCCCAGCGCATGGCGCGCGGCGCGGCCTTCTTCATCGACTACGGCTTCCCCGAGTCCGAGTACTACCTGCCCCAGCGCCACGGCGGCACGCTGATGTGCCACCACCTGCACCAGTCCGACCCCGATCCGCTGAGCAGCGTGGGCCACAAGGACATCACCGCCCACGTGAACTTCACCGGCATCGCACTGGCCGGCCAGGAGGCCGGGTGGGAGGTGCTGGGCTACACCAGCCAGGGGCGCTTTCTGACCAACTGCGGGCTGGGCGAGGCGCTGGCCAGCACCGGCGAGGCCTGCACCGCCGACCAGCTGAAGGCCCGCGCCGCCCTGCAGATGCTGGTGGCCGAGCACGAAATGGGCGAGCTCTTCAAGGTGATCGGCTTCGTGAAGGGACCCTGGTTCGACGCGATCGGGTTCGAGCACGGCGACCGGACGCACATGCTGTAAGAGCCAGGTGGAGCGGGCGGCCTCGGTCAGCCGGCCGATGGCCCCGTGCGTTGTGCCGCACATAGCCCCGCTCAATGATGCCCATCGGCCCGATTCACTGCAGCTTTGCTGCACTGCCGCGATAATCCACGCCATGCTGCAACAACGCACCCTCAAGTCCCTGACCCGTGCCGTGGGCGTCGGCCTGCACAG
>JAJUHM010000602.1 GCA_029279925.1 Aquabacterium olei | reverse complement strand
CATGCCACGAAGGGATGGCAGCGCGACACACCCTGGATGCGGTTGCGGGCAAACCCTGGGCCGCGCGACCGTGAAACGTCGGAGGACCGACAGACGCGCACCGGCCCGCAGCCGGAGCATCGGTGGCATGAAAACGCTCACCGACCAACTCGCCCAGTATGCCGACTACCACCGGGACCGCCGCAACATCGCGACCCACCTGGTCGGCATCCCGATGATCGTCGTGGCCGTGGCCATCCTGGCCTCGCGCCCGGTGCTGGCCGAAGTGGGGGGCGTGGCGCTGTCGCCGGCCACCCTGCTCGTGGGCGCATCGGTGCTGTACTACCTGCGGCTGCACCTCGGCTACGGGCTGGTCATGGGGGCGCTGTTCGCCGGCACGCACGCCATCGGCCAGGCCGTGGCCGCCGGCAGCCTGGCCAGCTGGCTGGGAACCGGGCTGGGGCTGTTCTTCGTCGGCTGGGTCATCCAGTTCATCGGCCACGCCTTCGAAGGCCGCAAGCCCGCCTTCGTCGACGACCTGATCGGTCTGGTGATCGGCCCGCTGTTCGTGGTCGCCGAGGTGGGCTTCTGGCTGCACCTCGGGCGCCGCATCCAGGCCGACATCGAGGCGCGCGTGGGCCCGACCCGCGTCGGCCGGCCGAATCACCATCCCGCCTGAACACCCGGCGCCCGCTGCCCGCAACGGGAGGGGGCATCGCCACACGGCTTCGCCCCCGGCACAGCGGCGGCGTAGGATGGGCAGCATCGCCATCCCGGGCGCGTTGCGGCGCCGTCCGGAGGCCGTATCCCGTCGCCCCGTCCCGCCATGTCCGTCCTCACGCCCTCCAGCCTGCCCGCCCCGTTCACCAACCTGACACCCGCCAGCGTGTGGGCCCACTTCGCGACGCTGTGCCGCATCCCGCGGCCGTCCAAGCACGAGGGCGTCCTGCGTGACCACCTGGTGGCCTGGGCGCAGGCCCGCGGGCTGGCCACCCAGGTGGACGAAGCCGGCAACCTGATCGTGCGCAAGCCGGCCACGCCCGGACACGAGGCCGCGCCCGGCGTGGTGCTGCAGGCGCACCTCGACATGGTCACGCAGAAGAACAGCGACAGCGGCCACGACTTCTTCCATGACCCGATCACGCCCGTGGCCCGCGACGGCTGGCTGGTGGCCGAGGGCACGACGCTGGGCGCCGACAACGGCATCGGCGTGGCGTTGATGCTGGCCGTGCTGGAAGACCCGGAGGCCGTGCACGGCCCGCTGGAAGCCCTGTTCACGGTGGACGAAGAGGCCGGCATGGGCGGTGCCCACGGCCTGGAGGCCGGTGCGCTGCAGGGCCGGTTGATGCTCAACCTCGACACCGAGGAGTGGGGCGAGTTCTACCTGGGTTGCGCCGGCGGCGTCGATGTGGCGGTCAGCCGCCACGCCCCGCCGGTGCCGCTGGAGGGCGGTCACGCGCTGCGCGATGTGAGCCTGCGCGGGCTCCGTGGCGGGCACTCCGGCGTCGACATCCACGAAGAGCGCGGCAACGCCATCAAGCTGCTGGTGCGCGTGCTGCACGATCTGGGCACCACACTGCCGCTGCAGTGGGTGAGCCTGCGAGGCGGCACAGCGCGCAATGCGCTGCCACGCGAGGCCTTTGCCACCGTGGCCCTGCCCGCCGACAGGGTCGACGCCCTGCATGCGGGCCTGGCACGCTGGCAGGCGCTGCTGGCCGACGTGCT
>JAJUHM010000601.1 GCA_029279925.1 Aquabacterium olei | reverse complement strand
GATGAGCCTGTTGCGGGGATGACCGACGAGGAAACCGAGCGCACCGCCGAACTGTTCCTGCGCCTCAAGGGCCGGCACAGCCTCATGGTGGTCGAGCACGACATGCACTTCATTCGCGCCATCAGTGAAAAGGTGACGGTGCTGTGTGACGGCTCCGTGCTGGCCGAAGGCACGCTCGACCAGGTGCAGGCCGATGAGCGGGTGATCGAGGTTTATCTGGGAAGATGAGGATGTTGCAAATCGACCGGATCCACCAGTACTACGGCGGCTCGCACATCCTGCGTGGGGTCAGCTTGCAGGCCCGAGCGGGCGAGATTACCGTGGTCCTGGGCCGCAACGGCGTGGGCAAGACCACGCTGCTCAAGGCCTTGATGGGCCTGGTGCCGGTGCGCAGCGGTGAGATCCTGCTGGACGGTGTGGCCATCACCCAAGCCAGCCCGTACGAGCGCGCCCGCGCCGGTATTGGCTACGTGCCGCAGGGGCGGGAGATCTTCGCCCGCCTGACCGTGCATGAAAACCTGCTCATGGGTCAGGCCACCAAGAAGGCCGGGACCCCGCTGGCCCCACAACTCTTCGAGTTGTTTCCGGTGCTAGAGCAAATGTTGAACCGCCGCGGGGGAGACCTCTCCGGCGGGCAGCAGCAACAACTGGCCATCGCCCGCGCCTTGGCGTCCAGCCCCCGACTGCTGGTGCTTGACGAGCTGACCGAAGGCATTCAGCCCAATATCATCAAAGACATCGGCCGAGTGCTCAAAAAGCTGGCGCGCGAGGGGCTCGATGGCCGACCCATGGCCGTATTGCTGGTTGAGCAATATTACGACTTCGCCGAAGAACTGGCCGACCAATATCTGGTGATGGAGCGCGGCGAGGTGGTGGCCAGCGGCCCGGGCGCCGAGATGCAGGCCCGCGGTATCCGCCAACTCGTGTCGATCTGAAAATCACCTCACACCCGCCAAATCCGCGCCGGCTGCCCTGGCAGCCCCCATGCCGCCTGCCGCAGCGCCGCCCAGCCTTGCTGCACCAGGGCCATCACCGGCTCCACCAGCGGGCCGAGCACCCGCAGCACCATCACATGCTCGTTGGGGCAGGTGGCGCCGGCTGGCAGATCGGCCAGCCCGTCGGGCAGAACGGCGCGCACCGCATCCAGCAGGCGCTCCCGCCGCTCACGGCTCCATGGCGTGCCACTGGCCAGCACCAGCGTGCCCAGGCAGCGGTGGCCGCCCAAACCCAAGGGGCTGTCGAGCAGGCGCGCGTCCGCGGCGTCTAGTCGGCCCTGCTCCAGCCAGTGGCCCTCGACGCACAGACGCTGGTGCAGGCAACCGCGGTCGAAGGGCTGGCCGGAGCCCGGCAATCCGAGGGCCGTCACGTCCCAGGCCAGCCATTCCGCCCCCGCCGCCAGTTGCACGTCCAGCGTGTTGCGGGCTTGGCAGCCGGGGTAGGCGATGGTCTCCAACGGCACCCACTCCAGCCGCGCGCCCGGCTCCAACCGGATGCGTACGTGCTGCGTGGCCGGCTTGCCATCGGAGCGATAAAAGCGTGTCGCCCCGGGGGTGGAGACGAGCCCGTGGGTGCCCGTGTCGGCCTCCACCTCCACGCGCAGCGTGTCGCCCTCCACCAGCCCGCCCGGAGGGTGGACGATCACGTTGTGGCAGATGCTCGGGCCTTCTGGGTACAGGCTGTGGAACAGGCGCAGTGGACCGTGGT
>JAJUHM010000600.1 GCA_029279925.1 Aquabacterium olei | reverse complement strand
TGGCGCTGGCGTTCGACGTGGCCGTGCTGTACCTGACGCTGGGCTTCCGGCAGTTCAGCCACCACTACACCGACATCCGCGACGCCCTCGAGCAAGGGCGTGAAGAGCGTGCGCGCGAGCTGTTGGCCCACTGGCAGAACGTCGACGCCAGCGATCTGCCGCGCACCGAGATCCTGCGGCACGTCATCGAGTTCTCGCTGCTGGCGGCGCACCGGCACGTGTTCGGCGTGTTCTTCTGGTTCGTGGCGCTGTCCACCTTCGGGCTGGGCCCGGCGGGCGCGGTGCTCTACCGCATGGCCGAGTTCGCCAGCCGCTACTGGTCGTACAAGAGCCGGGTGACCGGCGCGCCGACGCACGATCGGTTGATGGCGCTGTCGCAGTGGCTGTTCGGCCTGATCGACCATGTGCCGGCCCGGCTGACGGCATTCGGCTTTGCCGTGGTCGGCAACTTCGAGGACGCGATCGATGCATGGCGGCGCCATGCCACGCTGTGGTCGCACTCGAATGAAGGCACGATCCTGTCTGCCGCAGCGGGCGCCATTGGCGTGCGCCTGGGCGGGCAGGTCGCCCCGAGCACGGGGCAGGCGTATGGCGACATCAGCCGCACCGTGGTGGATGGCGGATCGACCGAAGCCATCGACGCGGAGGGGAGCACCTATGGCGCCACGCCGGAGATGGCCCACCTGCGCAGCGTGGTGGGGTTGGTGTGGCGCTCGGTGGTGCTGTGGATGCTGCTGCTGGCGCTGCTGTCGTTGGCCAACCTGGTCGGGTGAGCCAAAGCTGCTCCGCGACCGGGATGGCGCGGGGCGAGCGCCCGACGCCATCTGCCGTGGCGGATGTGGCGTGAAGCGAGCGGCTCAGAGCGCCCGTGCGCGCGCCAGCCAGTCGCCCAGCGCGGCGACCATGTCCCCCTGGCTGAACGAGCAGCTTTCTTCAGTGAACAACGCGGCGCTTTCCAACTGCGAGAGCACCCGTTCCAGCACCTCGGTGTAACGCGGCGGCAGCGCAGGCTCGTGCGCGCGCGCGGCCTCGCGCCACTGCCGGGTCAGTTCGTTCAGCGGCAGTTGCCCCGACTGGAAGGCGACGAGGGTGGCGGGCAGGGCGGCGAGGGCGTCAGGCATGGCGAGGCAGGGGGCGCAGAAAGAGGGGGCCGGAAGGGGCGGGGTGACAAGGCCGGTCAGGCGTCGGGCTCACCAGCGGGGCTGGCTCAGCTCTTCGAACAGGTCGTTGAACAGGCTGAGCCGAATGGGGCTGACCTCGCCGCGTTCCACGGCGGCCCGCACGGCGCAGCCGGGCTCCTGCCGGTGCGTGCAGTTATGGAAGCGGCAGTCGGCCACGTGCCGGCCGATGTCGGGCATCCAGCGTGCGAGCTCGGTCGGCGGAATGTGGTGCAGGCCGAACTCCTGAAAGCCCGGTGAGTCGATCACGGCCGTGCCCTGCGCCTTGTCCAGCCAGTACCAAAGGCTGGTCGTGGTGGTGTGGCGGCCGGAATTCAGGGCCTGCGAGATCTCGCCGACCTCGGCGCGGGCGTCGGGCAGCAGCGTGTTGATCAGCGTGCTCTTGCCTGCGCCCGAGGGGCCCAGGACCAGCGTGGCTTTGCCGTCCAGCAGAGGCGCCATCTGGGCGCGTGCGGCCTCGGTGTCGGCCTTCAGCGAGAGCTCGACCACGCGGTAGCCCATGGCCGTGTACGGGTCCAGGCTCGCACGGGC
>JAJUHM010000599.1 GCA_029279925.1 Aquabacterium olei | reverse complement strand
GAGGTTCTTGATCGACGCCTCGCCAATCAGCATCTTGCCCAGCATGCGCAGGCTCAGCACGGCCGTGTCCCACGTTTTCTCCAGTGCCATGCCAAGGCCCTCGACGAAACCGTAACGCACCTCCACCAACGCCGGCATGCTGCCCAGCGCCGCTTCGATGCGGGCCACCTTCTGCCCCTGGACTTCCTTGATCACCGGTTGTACGGTCACGCTCAAGGTCCGCCCGCCGCGCTCGACATCCAGGATGACGGGCTGAACCTGCTCGCCGCGGAGGCTCGTGCGGATCAGGCGCCGAAGCTCGGCCGCGTCACGCGGCGACACGTCGTTGATGCGCAGCACCCGGTCGCCCTTGCGCAGGCCGGCACGGTCAGCAGGCCCCAGCGTGACCACGTCCTCGACCAGCGGCTCGGCATAAGGCCCGCTCAGGCCCACCCGGTCCAGCAACCTGCCATCGACCTCAGCAGCCGGGATGGACGACAGCGGCAGCCGCAGCGTCCTCGCGCCGCGCCCCTCTTCGTCCTCGCGCACGCGGGTACGAACCTGCAGCATCACGTCTTCGCCACGCAGCGTCGCCCGCGTGAACAGCCACTGCAGCTCGCTCAGGGACCGGACCGACTGCCAGTCCACGCCGTCGCCCTGCTCGCTGGCCGACCGCCATGCCACCACCTCGTCCCCGGACTGCAGCCCGGCATCCGCCGCCATGCTGCCTGGCAGGGGGGCTGACAGCCACGGCCTCAGCTCCTGCACGCCCGTCCAGTTGACCGCCGCATACAGCGCCACGGCGAGAAGCAGATTGGCGGCCGGCCCTGCCGCGACGATGAAGGCGCGCTGCTTCAGCGGCTTGCGATTGAAGGCGCGGCTGAGCTCGGAAGACGGTACACGCCCCTCACGTTCATCGAGCATGCGGACGTACCCGCCCAGCGGGAGCGCAGAAACCACAAACTCGGTCTCGCCGCGCTGCCTGCGCCACAACACCCGGCCAAACCCGACCGAGAAGCGAAGCACCTTCACATCACAGGCCACGGCCGCCCGGTAGTGCCCATACTCGTGGATGACCACGAGCACGCCGATCGTCAGCAGAAAATACAGCGCGGTCGTCAGCATCCCGGCACCTCCTCGGTCATCTCACTGAACCCCACATCCACCTCAACGCGCCAAAGCCGCGATGCGCTCACCGGCGTGGCGTCTGGCCAGGGCGTCGAGCGACAGCAACCCGTCCACGGTGTCGGCCATGCCCTCTTCGATCAGTCCAGCCTCCAGCGTCTCGGTGTTCACCCGGTGGATCTGGTCGAAGCGGATGCGCCGGTTGAGGAAGGCATCGACGGCCACCTCGTTGGCGGCGTTGAGCACGCAGGTGCTGCCCGCCGGCCCCAGCAGCGTCTGCCATGCCAGTTGCAAGCCGGGGTAGCGTACGGCATCGGCCTCCTCGAAGGTGAGCGCCTTGAGCGCAAGAAAATCGAGCGAATCCGCGCCCGACTCGATGCGCTCCGGCCACGACAGGCCGTAGGCGATCGGCACCCGCATGTCCGGCGTGCCCAGCTGGGCGAGGACCGAGCGATCGCGGCACACCACCATCGAATGAACGATGCTCTGAGGGTGCAACACCACCCGGATCTGCTCGGGCGTCAGCCCGAACAGCCACCGTGCCTCGATCACCTCGAGCGCCTTGTTCATCATCGTGGCCGAATCGACCGAGATCTTGCGACCCATG
>JAJUHM010000598.1 GCA_029279925.1 Aquabacterium olei | reverse complement strand
GCTCCTTCAGCGCTGGCCACGTCGTCGTGTCGTACTGGTCGGCAGGGTTCACGTCCGTCAGGCCCAGCTTCGACAGCAGCAGTGCGTGGAACGCGGGCTCCACCACCGCGAGGCTGATGAAGCCGCCGTCGGCACAGGCGTACACGTCATAGAACGGCGAATCGTGAAACGGGCTCGGCTTCGTGCCGTCGATCTGCCCATTGGCGCGAATCCAATGCACCAGCGTGCCCATCATGGCCACGATGTCGATGATGGCGGCATCCACGACCCGGCCGCGGCCACTGCCCCTACCGTTACCGCGCGCATCGACCAGCGCGCAGGCGACACCGAAGGCCATGCCCAGCGCCCCGGCCGCGTCCCCGAGCACCGAGGGCGGCACGATGGGCATCTGCCCCTTGCGGGCCGACAGCGACAGCAGGCCCGTCAGCGCCACGTAGTTCAGGTCGTGGCCAGCGGCCCGGGAGAGCGGGCCGTCCTGGCCCCAGCCCGTCATCCGGCCATAGACCAGCTTGGGGTTGCGCGCCGCGCATTCGGCGGGGCCGAACCCCAGCCGTTCCATCACGCCGGGGCGAAAGCCTTCGATCAGAACGTCGGACTGGCCGATCAGATCCAGGGCGCGCGCCTTGCCGCCGGGCGACTTCAGGTCGGTGATCTCGACCGTCTTGCCCCGGTGCAGCGGGTTGGCCGCCGCCCCGCCCAGCGGCTGCGCCCCGGCGGCCTGCTCGGCCCGTGTCAGCGCAATCACCTCGGCACCCATGTCGGCCAGCATCATGGCGGCCAGCGGGCCCGGCCCGATCCCTTCGAACTCCACCACACGGACGCCGTGCAGTGGCTTTTGCAGCATGTGCGAGGCGTTCACAGCTTCCTCGCAATCAGTTCTTTCATGACCTCGTTCGCGCCGCCGTAGATCTTCTGCACGCGCGAGGTGGTGTACATGCGCGCGATCGGGTATTCGTACATGTAGCCGTAGCCGCCGAACATCTGCAGGCACTCGTCCACCACGCGGCACTGCTGCTCGCTGCACCACCACTTGGCCATGTACGCGGCTTCGGCGTCGAGCTTTCCGTCCAGCAGCCGCTGGATGCAGTCGTTGACGAAGGTGCGCACCACGTGAGCGGTGGTGGCGATCTCGGCCAGCTTGTGGCGCGTGGTCTGCATCTCGAACAGCGGTGCGCCGAAAATCTTGCGCTCCTTCGTGTATTCGACGGTGAGTTCCAGGGCCCGGTCGATGATGGCCGCCGCAGGCACGGCGATGGTCATGCGTTCGTAGGGCAACTGGCCCATCAACTGCTTGAAACCAAGCCCTTCGACGCCCCCCAGGACTTGATCGACCGGCACGCGCACCCCGTCGAAGAAGAGTTCGGCGGTGTCCGACGCATGCAGGCCGATCTTGTCGAGCAGGCGGCCCACGCGGAACCCTGGCAGGTTCTCGGTCTCCACCACGATCAGCGAAAGGCCTCGGCTGCCCGCCTCGCCGGTGCGTGCGACCACAATCAGCAGATTGCAGGTGTAGCCGTTGGTGATGAAGGTCTTGGCACCGTCGATCACGTAGTGGTCGCCATCACGGCGCGCGCGGGTGGCGATGGCCTTGAGGTCCGTCCCGCAGCCGGGTTCGGTCATCGCAATGCCGAGCAGCATCTCGCCGCTGCTCAGCTTGGGCAGCCAGCGCTGCTTCTGCTCCTCGGTGCCGTAGTCCATGATGTAGTGCGCAGCGATGCTGT
>JAJUHM010000597.1 GCA_029279925.1 Aquabacterium olei | reverse complement strand
GCTCGCTCGGCCGACCACATTCCCGGCGGGATCTACTCGGCTGACGCCAGCCAGCGTACCTATGCCGCCCTGATCTCCCACGCCGAGGCGTTACTGCAGGCAGGGTGGCCGGTCATCCTGGATGCCGCCTTTCTGAAGCGGTCCGAGCGCACAGCAGCACGCGAACTGGCCCGGCGACTGAACGTCCCGTTCAGCATCCTGCACTGCGAAGCGCCTGCCGACGTCCTGCACGCCCGCCTGACACAGCGCGCTGCAGAGGGGCAGGACCCGTCCGAAGCCGACGCCACCGTGCTGGCACAACAGCGGCTGTGGGCCGAACCCCTGGACGAGGAGGAGCGCCTCTGCGTGGTGAGCCCGCCGCGCTGAGCCCGCGGTGCCAGGCATGCCGCTTGCCGTGTTCGGTCAGGAGGACACGATCATGCAATGGCAGAAGGCCCTGTGCGGCGAACGCTCACTCACCAAGGTGGCCGGTCTGTTCGTGGACCGCGCCAGCGCAGAAACCGCCGCATCCCAGTTGCTGGACGGCGCCGGCTTCGCGCCGACGCAGGTTCGCCTGCTGGGCCCGGAGGTGGGGAACCTGAAGGACCGCGACCTGCTGGCGCGGCAGGTGGAACCGGAACAGCACGGCATCTGGCGCACCATCCTGCGCGCCCACCTGACCATGGGCCTGCTGGGCTTTGTCGCCGGCACGCTGCTGTTTGCCGGCTGGTGGCTCAGCGGGGACGCCGCCATCCGCACCACGCCGGGCATGGCCTGGGTAAGCATGGCGGGATTCGGCGCCACCTTCGGCCTGCTGCTGGGCGGCTTGCTGTCCATGCGACCCGACCACGGGCGGGTGATCAGCCGCGTGCGACGTGCCTTGCGGCTGGGACGGTGGGCCGTGGTCGTCCACCCCGTGAGTGCGGAGCAAACGCAGTTGGCCCTGACCCGGCTGCGGCCGATCAGCCTGCGGGTGCTGCGCAGCTTCTGACTGCGCCGGGGCGGGCGGCACACGGGTTGCCTCAGGGGCGAACACCGTGACGCCACCCCGACATGAACAGCCCTCTCACTGCCCTGCCACGCCTGAGCGCCCGAGACAGCACGCTGGCCTTGCTGGCCGACCCCTACCGTTTCATCGGCCGCCATGCGGCCGCGCTCGGCAGTGACGTCTTCGAAGCGGGCGTCTTTCTGCAGCCCACCCTGTGCATGACCGGGGTCGAAGCCGCCGCCCTCTTCTACGACGACACCCGGTTTGTTCGCCGCGATGCCGCGCCCGAGCCGCTGGTGGCCACGCTGTTCGGCCGGGGTGGCGTACAGGCACTGGACGATGCCGCCCACCGTCACCGCAAGGCCTTGTTCACAGAGGTACTCCGCCCCGAGCGCCAGCTGCGCCTGGTGGAGCAAGTGCGCCGCGAATGGCAGGCCGCGCTGCACGATTGGACCTTGTCGCCGCCCTTTCCGCTGTACGCGGCGCTGCAACCCATTCTGACCCGCGCGGTGTGCCAGTGGGCCGGCGTGCCGCTCGCCGACGACGATGTGCCCGCTCGCTCGCGGCAGCTGGTGCGGCTGTTCGACAGCGCCGCCTCGGGACCTGTCCGCCACCTGCTGGCGCGACGGGCTCGTCACCAGAGCGAGGCCTGGCTGCGACGGCTGATGGAAGCAGCACGCAGCGGCCACACCCGGCTGTCTGCCGACAGCGCGGCCCATGCCATGAGCACCCACCGAGACCTGGACGGCGCGCTGCT
>JAJUHM010000596.1 GCA_029279925.1 Aquabacterium olei | reverse complement strand
GATCATGGTGAAGCGGTCGGGATAGCGGTCCTTGAGGTCCTGCAGCGCCTCGTTGAACATGATGGTCGCCGTGCGCCGGTTGCCGTAGACCAGGGTGAACTTGGACTCGGGCTGCTCCTCCAGCGTGCTGGCGGCAATGGACAGGATGGGCGTGATGCCCGAGCCGGCGGCAAAGCCCACGCGGTGCAGCGCGCGCGGGCGCTGCACCGTGAAGCGCCCCTCCGGCGGCATCACCTCCAGCCGCTGTCCCGGCCGCAGCGCCGTGGCCGCCCAGTTGGAAAAGCGCCCACCCTGGACGGGCCGGATGCCGACCTCCAGCTCGCCCTGGCGCTCCAGGCGCGAGCGCGGGCTGCAGATGGAGTAGTTGCGGCGCAGCTCCTGCCCGTCCAGGCGGGTGCGCAGGGTCAGGTACTGCCCGGGCTCGAAGCGGAAGGTGTCGCGCAGCGGGCCCGGGATGTCGAAGGTGACGGCCACGGAGCCGGCGGCCTCGGGGCTGACGCGCTTGACGGTGAGTTCGTGGAAATGGGGAACGCTCATGGAACCCTCGACGGTCGGTGGGTGGTCAATGGGGCTTGAAGTGGTCGAACGGCTCGCGGCAGTCCAGGCACTGCCACAGCGCTTTGCAGGCGGTGGAGCCGAAGTGCGACACCTCGCGGGTATGGGTGGAGCCGCAGCGCGGGCAGGCGACCGGATCGGGCGCGCGCGGCACGAAACGCACGATGCGCTCGCCCGGGCCGGTCCCCTCGGCGCTGCAGCGGCCCGGCGGGGCGATGCCGTAGGCGCGCAGCTTGTCGCGCGCCGCCTCGGTCATCCAGTCCGTGGTCCAGGCGGGGGCGAGCTGCGTGGTCACGCGGGCCGGCACGCCCAGCCGCTGCAGGGTGGCGCGCACGTCGTCCTCGATCTGCCCCATGGCCGGGCAGCCGCTGTAGGTGGGCGTGATCACCACCTCGACCAGCGCCGGATCGTCGGCGGCGGGACGCACATCGCGCAGAATGCCCATCTCCGCCAACGTGACGACGGGAATCTCGGGGTCCGTCAGACCATCGAGGGCGGCGCGCACGCGCTCGATCGACTCGGCGTTCACGGGCAGGGCGGCGGTCGACATGGCCGGAGCGGGATTCACCAAACCGCACCGGGGTGGGCGCGCGCCACCGACTGCATCTCGCCCAGCAGGTAGCTCAGGTGCTCGGAGTGCAGGCCGTTCTTGCCCTGGGGCACATACCCCTGATCGGACGGGATGGGCAGCGTGGCCTCTTGCAGGGTGTCGGCGACGGTGGCACGCCAGACGTCCCGCAGCCCGGCCACCTCGACGCCGACGCCGGCCTCCACCGCCGCGCGCTCGAAGTCGCTCGCCGTCCAGAACTCCTGCGTGTAGGGCATCAGGTGGTCGAAGGCCGCCTGCATGCGCGCGTGCGACTCCTGCGTGCCGTCGCCCAGGCGCACCACCCATTCGCTGGCGTGGCGCAGGTGGTAGCGCGCCTCCTTGAGCGACTTGGCGGCGATCGCGGCCAGCGGCTCGTGGCGGCTGGCCTGCAGCGCGTCCCACAGCGGCACCATCAGCGCGCTGTACAGGAAGTTGCGCGCCAGCGTCACGCCCCAGTCCATGTCGCCCTGCGCATAGCCGACGCGCGCCAGGCTGGCGGGCAGCTCCAGCAGCACATAGTTGCGAAACGCCGGCGCGTCGCGGAAATAGGCCAGCGTGTCCTCGGTGACATCGCCCCCCT
>JAJUHM010000595.1 GCA_029279925.1 Aquabacterium olei | reverse complement strand
GCGCGGGCGCCTGCTCCGGCCGTCCCGCCGGCAAGCCGACTCCTTCGAGGTTCACCAGGCGGCGGATGCGCCCCGGCCGCGCGCCGGCATACAGCATGACGACATTGCCGCCCATGCTGTGCCCGACCAGGTTCACCGGTTGCCCCGGAGAGAGCCGATCCAGCACCACATCCAGGTCGGCCAGGTAGTCCACATAGGCGTAGTCGCCCTCGGGGGTGGGGCCATTGGCGAGGTAGCTGCCGCCGAAGCCCCGCCAGTCCAGCGCCACGAAGGCGCGCTCGCCCCACCCGGGCAGGGCACGCCAGGCATCCACCAGAAACTGGAACGAGGCCCCCACGTCCATCCAGCCATGTACCAGCACGGTCAGCGGTTCGGTCTCGGATGCGCGAGCCGGGTCGCCCCAGTACAGCACTTGCTGGAGGCGGCCGCGCACGGGCAGGCGTTCAGTCAGAAAAGATTGACGAGGCTGGTAAGTCGACATGCGGCGGATTTGAAAAAACCGGAAACGAGGGACACCCGGTGTGGCATCGGTCACGAAGTCGTCACGCTCGGAGGAGGGAGAGTTGTGCTCGGGGCGGGTGAATCATCCCCTATTTGTGCGGTTTTCACCTAAGCTGTCTGGTTTTGTGCCCATCGGCCGTCCGCCTCCAGAGAGAACCCTCAGCGAACCGTGAGCATGACCCCACCGCATCCCCTGTCCCCCGCCACAGCGGACCCGCTGGCCGCCCCGCGTGCGCCAGCTTTGGTGCGCTTCGGCCCGCTGGCGTTGGCCGTTTACACGCTGGCGGCGGTGAGCATGGGACTGATTGCCTGGTCACATGAGAGCTGGGGGCGACTGCAGGCCCGCACGCACCGGGTCGACACCCTGCTGTCGACGGTGCAGTACCAGGCCCGCTTCAGCGTGCTCGAAACCGAGCAGCGGGTGATGGGCCTGCCCACCGCGCGCAGTGAAGCCCCGTATCAAGCGATGACCGAGGCGCTCGCCCTCGCCCGGACCCTGCACGAGGAGTCACCCGAAGATCTGCGCCCTGCGATGCGAGCGCTCATCGACGAGCTGGAGTCGGCAGCCGATGCGGTTCGGGCGCGCACCCTGGCCCCGCCAGCCCTGGACGCCAGCGGGCTGCGCCGGGCCCTGGACCAGGTGGATGCGGCCGTGCAGCACGCCACCCGGCAATGGGACGACACCCTGCGGGCCGACACCACCACGCAGCGGCGCTTCGACCACCTGAACATCGCCCTGGTCGGCGTGGTGACGCTGCTGCTCATCGGCCTGATGCGCCGTGCCGACCGACAGCGCACCAGCACCGCACGCAAACTCACCGCACGCGACGCCCAGCTCCGCGCCTTTGCAGAAGTCCTGCCCGACCTGGCCTTCCGCATGGACGCGCAGGGCACGTTTCTCGACGTCTACGGCAACAACCTGCCCTTGCTGGGGCGCCCTCCGGAGGCCATTCTGGGTCGCCCGCTGTCTTCGCTGTTTCCGGCCGAGATGACGCAGCGCTTCACGGATGTGATCGACCAGACCCTGCACACCCGGCGCACGCAGTCGCTGAGCTTCTCGGTGCGCATCCACGACGACCTGCGGCACTTCGACAGCCGTTGCGCGCCCGTGGGTGACACCCCCGAGGTGGTCTGGATGATCTGGGACATCACCGCCCACCGCCAGACGGAAAAGCGGCTGCGCCACAAGACCCGGCTGTACGACTTCCTCAGCCACGTCAACCAG
>JAJUHM010000594.1 GCA_029279925.1 Aquabacterium olei | reverse complement strand
GGTGGGCACGACGCTCATTCTGGTCACGCACGATCCGGCCATTGCCGCCCGCTGTCAGCACACCGTCCGCATCGGGGCAGGGCGCATCACCGGTTAGGATGCCGGGATGAGTCTGAAACTGCTATTTGGCTTCCATGCCGTGTCCGTGCGCCTGAAGGTGGCGCCGAAGTCCATTCGCGAACTCCACGTCGATGCCAGCCGGCGCGACCAGCGCATGAAGCAGTTTCTCGCCAAGGTGGAAGAAGCTGGCCTGCGCGTGATCGACAGCGACGATGCCCGTCTGCAGCAGATGGCCGGCACGCATCGCCATCAGGGCGTCGTGGCCAAGGTCGAGGCGCTCAGCCATGCGCGCTCGCTGGACGACCTGCTCGACAGCCTGACCGAGCCCCCGCTGCTGCTTGTGCTCGACGGCGTGACCGATCCTCACAACCTGGGTGCTTGCCTTCGCGTGGCCGATGGCGCTGGCGCCCACGCCGTGATTGCCCCGAAGGACCATGCCGTCGGCATCAATGCCACCGTGGCCAAAGTGGCCAGCGGGGCCGCCGAGACGGTGCCGTATTTCATGGTCACCAACCTGGCTCGCACGCTGAACGAGCTGAAGGAGCGGGACATCTGGATCATTGGCACCTCGGATGATGCGCCCGGCGGCCTTTACCAGGCAGACCTCAAGGGGCCTGTGGCGGTGGTGCTCGGCGCTGAGGGCGACGGCATGCGCCAGTTGACCCGCAAGCACTGCGACCAGCTGGTCAGCATCCCGATGATGGGGGGCGTGGAAAGCCTCAACGTGTCGGTGGCCAGTGGTGTGTGCCTTTACGAAGCGCGCCGGCAGCGGCTCGGCTGAGATCCAACCGGTCAGGGAGCACGACGATGGGCAGCAGGGCGTGGGTGTGGGGCGTGACAGCGCTGTGCGGCGTGCTGCTGCAAGCGGGTTGCACCCAGGAGCAGCAGAACAAGTTCCGGCGAGACATCCAGAACTGGACGGGCACCGACGGCGTGCTTGAGGTCTATTCGGGGGCGCAACTCGTCAAGCGCTTCCTGACGATCGACAAGCTGAGCACGGCGCTGGGCACCAGTGACGGATCGCCCCGTGAGTACCGCTTCGGCTATGGCGTCCTGGACGAAAACCAGAACGGCCAGGTGGATCCGGGCGAGAAGCGCATCTACTTCGAGGTGTCCAACTTCTCGACCTACGTGTTCTACGAGAGCCCTCGCTGAGCAGGGGCAGGACGGCGCCCCGGCCTCAGGGCGCGACCCCGGCATGGCGGGCGTCGTCGGCCCGCTGGGCTCGTTGGGCCCACACACTGAGAGCCAGCCCCACCACCACCCAGGCGAGGCCGAGCCAGTGCAGCGGCGCATATCCCTGGTGCGTGATCACCCACCCCCCGCCTGCGGCGCCCACAGCCTGCCCCAGGTAGATCGCCGATGTGTTCAGGGCCATCAGCGCAGGGGCCAGCCGCGGCGAGAGGCCGCCCAGGCGAGCCTGTTGTCCCGAGTTTGTGGCGAACCCGCTCAACGCCCAGGGCAGCAGGATGAGCGCAAGCCAGGGCAGGGTCGTCGCCAGGGGCCACGCCAGCAGGCTGGCTGCCATCATCGCCAGTGTCGTGGTGACGGCCCGCGCGGGGCCGGTCTGGTCGATGACCCGGTTCAGGTACAGGTTGCCCAGCAGCGCCAGGGCACCGAACCACGCGAACATCGCGCTGATCTGCTCCGGCGAGGCCCCATAGCCGTGCTTGTAGTACGGCGCCATGT
>JAJUHM010000593.1 GCA_029279925.1 Aquabacterium olei | reverse complement strand
CGGCCGGCCTGATGGCCGCGTCGCCCGGTGCGCTGGGCGGGGTGCGCGCCCTGCCCATTGTGCGCACCTTCCTGAGCACCAACTTCGCGATGGTGGTGGTGCCGGAGCAGGTGGGTGTGCCCGCGGCCGACCAGCAACTGGCCGCCCCGGATCGGCTGAGCAGCGATGCCCTTGACCAGATGCTGGAGAGGCTGGTCTCCTCGGTGGTGCGCCAGGCACGCTGGCGCCTGCAGGACTGATCTCGGTTCAGTTGCCGAGAAACTGACGCACCGCCCCGAGCGTCGGTCCGGGGCCTTCCTCCTGCGGCAGGTGCCCCAGGTCCGGGAAGGTCACCAGCGTGCAGCGGGGGATGTCCCGGCAGAACAGCCGGCCGTGATCGGGTGAGATCATGCGGTCTCGCTCGCCCCAGATCACCAGGGTCGGCTGACGCACCCGTTTGACCAGCAGCGCGGAGGCACCGAACTGCGCCTGGTCCATGCGCTGGAACAGCGCGCCCCGGTTGCCCACCCGGAGGGCCAGCTCGAAATAGCGATCGACCTGCTCGGGCGTCATGCGCTCGGGCGCGCCGAACACGCTGCGCACGCTGGACGCCACCAGAGGCTTGGGCAGGATGCGCTCGGACACCCAGCGCAGCCCGCGCGTGCTGGCGACCTGGAAGGCCAGCGGCATCGACAGCACCGAGGGCTCGTACCCGTCGGAAGCGACGAGGATCAGTTTGCGGACACGGTCCGGCGCCAGCACGGCAGTCTGCCAGGCGATTTCGCCGCCCAGTGCATTGCCACCCAGGATCACCTGTTGCAGGCCCAGGTTGTCCAGCAGGCGCAGCACGAAGCGGGTGTAAGCGTCGATCCGGTAGTCTCCCTGGGGTGAGGGCCCTGTCAGTCCGAAACCGGGCAGGTCGACCGTGATGACGCGATGCCGGGCCTGCAGGCCGCGCTGCCAGCCGTCGAAGGTGTGCAGGCTGGAGGCCATGCCGTGCAACAGCACGACCGGCTGCGGGTCGTCGCGCGGGCCGGTGTCACGGATGTGCACCTGCATGCCGTCGAGTTCGATGAAGCTGGAGGGATCGGGTGCCCAGCGCGCCACCAGTTGACCGAGCTGACGGTCAGGCTCCCAGGCGGTGACGACGACCGCCGCCAGCACGACACCCACGAGCACCAGCCCCCACCACAGACGTTTGAACCACTCCATGGGCCGACATCATGCCTTGCTTCAGCTGGCTTTTCGGCGGTTGAGCTTGCGCATCTGACGGATGACGAGGGCTTGGTAGCGGGCGCCCAGCAGGCGCACGAGCTTGTCCAGAAACCGCGCGTCCGGGCCGACGAGCACGCGCCGCGCGTTGCGCTCGACCCCAGCCAGGATCTGCAGCGCGGCGGACTCGGCCGTGGTCGTGCTGATCATCTTGTTGGCGCGGCGCTTGTGCTGCTCGATGCTCGCCCCGGTCAGCCGCTCCATTGCGGGGTCGACCTTGCCGGCCATCGCGATGTTGGTGGCGATGCCACCCGGGTGCACGCAGGTCGCGCTGACGCACGCCCCTTCCATCTCCAGCTCCATGCGGAGCGCCTCGGTGAAGCCGCGCACCGCGAACTTCGTCGCGTTGTAGGTGCCCTGGGTCGGAATGGCCATCAGCCCGAACAGGCTGGAGGTGTTGACGACATGCCCGTCTCCCGAGGCTTTCAGGTGCGGCAGGAAGGCCTGGGTGCCATGGACCACGCCCCAGAAGTTGATGCCCATGATCCATTCGAAATCGTCGATGCGGGCG
>JAJUHM010000592.1 GCA_029279925.1 Aquabacterium olei | reverse complement strand
CAGCAAGCCGCCAGCGAGATGCTGGACTGGCATGGTTCGGGCATGGGCGTCATGGAGATGAGCCACCGCGGCAAGGAGTTCATCTCGATCGCACAGCAGGCCGAGGCCGACCTGCGCGAGATCCTGTCCGTGCCAGCGAACTACAAGATCCTGTTCATGCAGGGCGGTGCGCTGGCCGAGAACGCCCTCCTGCCGATGAACCTGTCGCGCGGCGGGCGCACCGACTACGTGATCACGGGCTCGTGGTCGCAGAAGTCAGCCAAGGAAGCGCGCAAGTACTGCGACGTCCACATCGCCGCCACGAACGAAGGCGACACGCACACGACCCTGCCGGCGTACGGCAGCTGGCAGCTGTCCAAGGACGCGGCCTATGTCCACGTGTGCAGCAACGAGACGATCCACGGCGTGGAGATGCACGCGTTGCCCGACCTGAAGGCGCTCGGCTCGGACGCCCCGCTGGTGATCGATTGCTCGTCGCACCTCGCCTCGCGCCCGCTCGACTGGTCGCGCGTCGCCGTGGCCTATGGTGGCGCCCAGAAAAACATCGGCCCCTCCGGCCTGACCCTGGTGATCATCCGCGACGACCTGCTGGGTCGCGCCCTGCCCATCACCCCGTCGGCATTCGACTACCAGACCGTGGCGAACAACGAGTCGATGTTCAACACGCCGCCGACGTACGCCTGGTACATCGCCGGCCTGGTCTTCCAGTGGATCAAGCGCCAGCGTGAATCGACACCGGCCGGCGATCTGGTCGGTCTGGCGGCCATCGAGGCGCGCAATGTGGCCAAGGCCACGCTCCTGTACGACTACATCGACGCCTCCGGCTTCTACGTCAACAAGGTGGCGCGCGACTGCCGCTCGCGCATGAACATCCCCTTCTTCCTGCACAACGAGGCGCTCAACGATGCCTTCCTGGCCGGCGCCAAGGAGGCGGGGCTGCTGCAGCTCAAGGGCCACAAGAGCGTGGGTGGCATGCGGGCCTCGATCTACAACGCCATGCCGCTGGCCGGCGTGCAGGCCCTGGTGGACTACATGACCCACTTCGCGAAGACCCATGGTTGAGCCGACCGACGCCCACTACCAGCCTGACGACCGCCCGGTCGACGAGCAACTGGCCGACCTGCGCGTGCGCATCGACGCCCTGGACGGCGAACTGCTGAACCTGCTCAATGCACGCGCCCGGCTGGCCCAGGCGGTGGGCGAAGTCAAGAAGCTGGACGGCTCGCCTGTGTTCCGTCCCGACCGCGAACTGCAGGTGATCGACGGGCTGCGCCAGCGCAACCCAGGCCCCATCCTGCCCGAGAGCATCGGCCCGATCTGGCGCGAGATCATGTCGGCCTGCCGCGCGCTGGAAAGCAAGGTGCGCGTGGCCTTTCTGGGCCCGGTCGGCACCTTCAGCGAACAGGCCGCGCTGCAGTACTTCGGCTCGTCAATCGAGCCCATCGTGTGCGCCAACATCGACGAGGTCTTCCGCGCGACGCTGTCGGGCTCGGCCGACTTCGGCGTGGCCCCCGTCGAGAACTCGACCGAAGGCGTCGTGGCCCGCTCGCTGGACCTGCTGCTGCAGTCGCCGCTGGTGATCGCCGGCGAGACCAGTCTGCTCGTCACGCACAACCTGCTGCGCCTGACGCCGGACCGCGAAGGCATCGCCGCCGTGTGCGCCCACCCTCAGGCGCTGGCCCAGTGCCAGAACTGGCTGAACCAGCACCTGCCTCACGCCGAGCGGCGCCCGGTGGCCAGCAATGCCGAAGGCGCGCGCCTCGCAT
>JAJUHM010000591.1 GCA_029279925.1 Aquabacterium olei | reverse complement strand
TCGAGCACGGCCACGACCACGCTGTCGCTGCCCACCGCGCCCAGGCTGGTGTGAAGCTGGGACCACGCAGCCGGGGCGTTGATGGCAGAGCGCAGTTCGGAGGTTGGCGCCCGCAGGTACCACTGCCCCGCGGCCAGCTTGCTCGACGACAGGTAATGCGGATCCGTCGGTGCGCTGACGCTCATGGGTCGCCGCCAGCCGTCCACAACCGCGTACTCGACCTCGCTGCG
Organism: Aquabacterium olei; assembly: GCA_029279925.1. GTDB lineage: Bacteria > Pseudomonadota > Gammaproteobacteria > Burkholderiales > Burkholderiaceae_C > Aquabacterium > Aquabacterium olei_A. Next base: position 1,549 of record JAJUHM010000591.1, on the reverse strand, counting down.
GGCGCCCAGCCTGGCCGCGAGCGCCGACGCGCTGATGCCCGAGGCCGTGGCGACGTGCAGGCCCGGCGCCAGTTGCCGGCCGTCTGCCAGTGGCAGCCCCACCTGCTGGCCAAGCCGCCGCATGGCGCCCGGCTCGCTGGCACCCGCGCCCTGCGCGGCCTGCCGCGCGCTCACGGTCGCCAGTTCGGTGCCTGTACGCAGCTTGACGATGACGCGCGCCGCGCCCCCCGGCTCGACAGCAAGGGCCGGAGGCATGCACAGCCCCGTCAACAGACCGGACAGCGCCAAGGCAAGGGTCGGGCGCCGCAGCGCAGAAACGGATGAGAACATGCACGCATGTTACCGACCTGTCCGATACCCGGGGCACCGGGAACGGAGTCGGGCGCCACGGATGTCACGCGCTCCCCCGCCCATCCGGGCGGCGGCAAAGGCTCAGCCCCGCGACGCCGCCCCACAGTCCTCACGGGGCAGCACAAGCAGGTCCTCGATGAACAAGGCATCCAGCCCTGCGGCCACCATGGTGCGCACGGCATCCGCCGGGCTGTCGACCACGGGCTCCCCATCGACATTGAAGGACGTGTCCAGCAGCATGGGCACGCCGGTCTGCGCGGAGAAGGCCTCGATCAGCCCACGCCAGCGTCCGGGTGCCTGGCCCCGCGCCACCGTCTGAAGGCGGCCGGTGCCATCGCGGTGGACCACCGCAGGCACCTCGGCGCGGCGCTCGGGACGGAAGGGCAGCACCTTGTCCATATAGGGTGAAGCAGGCTGGCGCTCGCCCATGAACCACGCTGCCTGAGATTCGGCCAGCACCGCCGGGGCAAACGGTCGAAAGGGTTCGCGGAACTTGACGGCTCGGTTGATGCGGTCCTGCATGCCCGGCACGCGGGGATCGGCCACGATGGAACGCGCGCCCAGCGCCCTCGGGCCAAACTCCGATCGCCCCTGAAACCAGCCGATCACCGCCCCCTGCACCAAGCGCTGCACCGCGTCGGACAGCAGAGCGGCCTCGTCGAGGCGCACGCACGTCAGCCCTGCCGCCTGGGCGGCTGTCCGGGCTTCTTCAAACGTGAACCGGCGGCCCAGACAGGGTGACACGCCGTCGGGCAGGCGGTCGTGCAGGCGGCCCGTCCAGCCGACGGCCCGCGCACCGAGCAGCGCCGCGCCGATGGCCGCGCCACTTGCGTCGGGCGCGAACGGCACATAGACGGCTTCGAACGGTCCTTCGCGGGCGGCACGGCCGTTGGCCAGCGAGTTCAGCATCACGCTGCCACTCAGGCACACCGCACGCTGGCCGGTGCGGCGATGCAGCGCGTGAAGGCCCGCCAGGAGGTGGCGCTCGGCCAGCGCTTGCACCGAGGCGGCCAGATCGAAGTGCCCCGCCTGCCAGGGCTGTTCGGCCCCACGCGGCGGCCCGAACAGCCGCTCACCTGCCTGGGCCACCAGCGCCAGCCCCCCATCTTCGGCGTGCTGCCACACACCGGGCGTCAGATGCAGGGCGCCCGCCTCCCCGACGCCGAGCGCCTGAGACCACGCCGCGTCGTGCCGCGCC
>JAJUHM010000590.1 GCA_029279925.1 Aquabacterium olei | reverse complement strand
GTTCCGCGAGGCCTTCGTCAAGAGCGCGGTGGGCAACTTCGGCTCCGGCTGGACCTGGCTGGTCAAGAAGCCCGACGGCAGCGTCGACATCGTCAACACCGGCGCCGCCGGCACGCCGCTGACCACCGCCGACAAGGCCCTGCTGACGGTGGACGTGTGGGAACACGCCTACTACATCGACTACCGCAACCTGCGCCAGAAGTTCGTCGAGACCTTCCTCGACAAGCTGGTCAACTGGGACTTCGCGCAGGCCAACTACGCCTGACGGCACGACGCCCTGGCCCGTTCGAACGGAGGGGCTGCGCTTTCGAGGGGGTGGCTTGACCGCCCCCTCGTCGTTTCCGGCCGGGTAGCGGACAAAGAGGGTGGCCTCCGTCAGCGTCCGCCAAACGGCCCGCCCGCCAGCCGAAAGCCGGCGCCGATGCCCCGTTTGGCAAACCAGCCCTGCGCGACCTCGAGCACATAGCGCACGGGCTCGCGCGAGCAGTGGCTGGTCTCATTGAGCGGGCGCATGTCCGCAAGGTTGACGATGCGGCCATCGTCCGCGACGAAGGCGGCCGTCAGCGGCACATAGGTGTTGCGCATCCAAAAGCACTGCACCGCCGGCGCCTCGAAGACGAACAGCATCCCTTCGTTGGCGGCCAGCTCCCGCCGCCACATCAGGCCGATCGAGCGCTGCTCGTGTGTCAGCGCCACCTGCGCGTCGATCAAATGCATCCCGGCGCGCAGCGACACGCGCGGCAAACCCGTCTGGGCTGCCTGAACGGACGGGGCCCGCTCGGCGGCAGGGGGCTGCGCCGCCGCCGCGGGTGTCGCGCACAGCCCCACGGCCAGGGCCAGCGCCGCCCAGGCCCCCGCGGCTACCGGGTGCCGATCGCGTTGCCACCGGCGGTACCGAGGGCGACGGTGAAGGGCGGCCGGCGGACGGAGCGGGGCAGGCATGGCGTCAGGTCCACGGAGGTTTTGTCGATAGAATCGATTCTAGAGCCCAGCGCCCACCCGGTGCTGCGGCGCATTACGCCCTACGGAGACCCCGCACATGTATCAGCACATCCAAGTGCCCGCTGAAGGCCAGAAGATCACCGTCAACGCCGACATGTCGCTCAACGTGCCGGACAACCCGATCATCCCGTACATCGAGGGGGACGGGACCGGCTTCGACATCACCCCGGTCATGATCAAGGTGGTGGATGCGGCGGTGGCCAAGGCCTATGGCGGCAAGCGCAAGATCCACTGGATGGAGGTCTATGCGGGCGAGAAGTCCACCAAAGTCTACGGACCCGACGTCTGGCTGCCGGAGGAAACCCTGCATGCCCTCAAGGAGTACGTGGTGTCCATCAAAGGCCCGCTGACCACCCCGGTTGGCGGCGGAATCCGCTCGCTCAACGTCGCGCTGCGCCAGGAGCTCGACCTCTACGTCTGCCTGCGCCCGGTGCGCTACTTCAAGGGTGTGCCCAGCCCGCTGAAGGAGCCGGAAAAGACCGATATGGTCATTTTCCGCGAGAACTCCGAAGACATCTACGCTGGCATCGAATACCCGGCGCAGAGCGACAAAGCCAAGAAGCTGATCAAGTTTCTCATCGAAGAGATGGGCGTGACCAAGATCCGCTTCCCGGAGACCTCGGGCATCGGCATCAAGCCGGTCTCGATCGAGGGGACCGAGCGCCTGGTGCGCAAGGCGATCCAGTACGCGATCGACAACGACAAGCCCTCGGTCACCCTGGTGCACAAGGGCAACATCATGAAGTACACGGAAGGCGGCTTCCGTGACTGGGGCTATACGCTGGCGCAGCGGG
>JAJUHM010000589.1 GCA_029279925.1 Aquabacterium olei | reverse complement strand
GAGGTCTTGCCGTGCATGATGCGCGGGCCCACATCCACGGTGGCCCCGGCGAACAGGCCCAGCACCTGGTGGCCCAGGCACACGCCCAGCACGGGCACCGTGTGCGGCAGGCGGGACAGGAACTCGAGGCAGAAGCCCGCGTTGCGCGGGTGGCTGGGGCCAGGGGAAATGCACACCATCGAAAGCGCCGGGTCTTCGGCCATGGCGGGCACGGCGGGGTCGTCGTTGCGGACGACCACCGGATGCAGCCCAAGGCCGTAGAACGCCTGCACCAGATTGAAGGTGAACGAGTCGTAGTTATCGATTAACAGGAACATATTCCCCTCCGGTGACGGCGGCGCGGATGACGGCGGCCTTGTTGTTGCATTCCTTCCATTCCATCTCGGGCACGGAATCGAACACGATGCCCGCGCCCGCCTGCCAGTGCACCTGGCCGTCGCGCACCCACATGGAGCGAATGGTGATGCCGGTGTCCAGGTTCACCGAGTCGCGGTCCAGCCCCAGCCAGCCGATGGCCCCGGCGTAGGGGCCGCGCGCCAGGCCTTCCGCCTCGGAGATGATCTCCATGGCCCGCACCTTGGGCGCGCCGCTGACGGTGCCCGCCGGGAAGGTGGAGGCCAGCACGTCCAGGGCGTCGCGCCCCGGTTCGATCTGCGCGGTAACGCGCGAGGTCAGGTGCATGACGTGCGAGAACTTTTCCACGTCCATGAACCGCTCCACCTGCACGGTGCCCGGCGCGGCGATGCGGCCAAGGTCGTTGCGGCCAAGGTCCACCAGCATGACGTGCTCGGCGCGTTCCTTGGGGTCTTCCAGCAGTTCCTGGGCCAGGGCGGCGTCGTGGGCGTCGTCCGCCCCGCGCGGGCGGGTGCCCGCGATGGGGCTGACCTGCAGCTTGTCCGCCCGACAGCGCACCATGACCTCCGGCGAAGACCCCAGCAGCGAGACGCCGGGCAGCCGCATGAAGAACATGTACGGCGAAGGGTTGATGCGGCGCAGACGGCGGTACAGGGTGAACGGGTCGCCGCTGAACGAGGCCTGGAACCGGGTGGACAGCACCACCTGGATGGCCTCGCCCTGGCGGATCATGTCCTTCACCCGTGCCACGGCGCGGGTGTACACGGCCTCTTCCGGCACGTTGACCACGGGACCCACTTCCGGCGGCTCCGGCGTGCGGTCCACCTGGCTGCGGTCCACCCTGGCCCCCGGCAGGTCGGTGAGCGAAAGCTGACACAGCCGGTTGTACAGGTGGTCGAACAGCACCACGGTGCCGGGCAGGGCCAGGCAGGCCTCGGCCGAAGACGGCGGCAGCACCTTGGCCAGCTTGGGCTCGAACAGCCCGGACACGCCGTAGCCGAAGTAGCCGTATAGCGCGCGGGTGATGGGGGGCTGGTCGGCGAAGGCCCCGTCCGGCTCGATGCGCAGGGTGCGCATCACCGCGCGGGTGCCCTCGATGAAGCCCATGCCGTCGAACCTGCGCAGCGGGGCAAGGCGCGGATCGCGCACGGCCACTTCCAGCTTGCCTTCGCGGCAGCCGAGGCGCAGCAGGAAGTTGAAGGCGATGACGCTGAACCGGCCCCAGCGGCCGTCCACTTCGGCGCTTTCCAGCAGGATGCCCTGCCCGGACCCCACCATGCCCAGGAACACGCTGATGGGGGTGTCCACGTCGGCCTCCAGCCAGCGGCCGGTCTGGCGCAACACGATCTCGCCGCCTTCGGGCAGCGGGGGGCTGTCGTCTCCGGAACCGTGGGCGGCGCAGGGGCAGCCGTTCCCGTTGGCCGGGGCCTGCACGGCCTGCTGCGGCTG
>JAJUHM010000588.1 GCA_029279925.1 Aquabacterium olei | reverse complement strand
GGAACCTGGCAGCCAAGCTTGTCGCAGCAGCGTATCGGCGGTTGTAGTAGAAGCGGTCATGAATAATGTGGGCTAGGTGTCGTTAAAGCCCGAAATAAAGAGTCTGAGCCCACTCTTGTCCAAAATACGTTCTTAAAATGCCTCCGGCTTGTGAGTAGGATGGGCGATGCTCACCACCCATCCACGGCGTTCCCGCGCCGTGCCACCCACAAGCCGGAGGTGCCGTATGGTAGCCGTCGCCAGTTGCTTTGCGCAAATTCTCGCCCTGATCGATCGCGCGGACTTCGCGCGGGCCGTCCGGCAGCACGCCGCGGAGCGAGCCGCCAAGGGGTTCGGCTGCTGGGATCATTTCGTCGCCATGCTGTTTTGTCAGATGGGGAGCGCGCACTCGCTCCGAGAGATCTGCGGCGGCTTGGCCACCGCGCTTGGCAAGCTGGTGCATCTCGGCGTGCAGCGGACCCCGACGCGCTCGACGCTCGCGTATGCCAATGCGCATCGCCCGTGGCAATTGTACGAGACCCTCTTCTACCAGGTGCTCACCCGGTGTCAGGCGGTGGCGGCCCTGAAACGCCGCCGGTTCCGGTTCAAACATCCGTTGCGAACTCTGGATACGACGCTTATCGAGTTGTGTGCCTCGGTGTTCGATTGGGCGCGGTTCGTCCGCACGAAGGGCGCCATCAAACTCCATCTGCAACTGGACCACCAAGGCTGTTTGCCTTGCTGGGCGCTCGTCACTGCAGGGGACGTCAATGATGTCCGCGTGGCGCAACAGCTCACGTTTGCGCCAGGCACCATTGTGGCAATCGATCGGGGCTACCTCGACTATGCTCTGTATCATCGCTGGACCGTGGCCGAGGTCGGGTTTGTCACGCGCCCTCGCACCAATATGCTGTACGAGGTTCTGGAGCAACACCCGGTGCCGAGCCGCGGGTGCGTGCTGGCCGATGAGGTGATTCGCCTGACTGGCCTACATGCGACCGACCGATGCCCGGTCCCTCTGCGGCAGGTGACGATCTGGGACGAAACCCAGCAACGGTCGCTCACGTTCCTGACCAACCTCATGCATCTGGCCGCCAGTACGATTGCCGCCATCTATAAGGAGCGGTGGCAGATCGAACTCCTCTTCAAGGCCTTGAAGCAGCATCTCAAGATCAAGACGTTTGTGGGCACGAGTGAGAACGCGGTGCAGGTCCAAATCTGGATCGCCCTGATCGCGATGTTGCTGCTGAAGTTCCTCCAGTTGAAGTCCACGTGGCCATGGAGTCTCTCGAATCTGGCCGCGTTGCTCCGGTTTAATCTGTTGACCTATCGAGATCTGTGGGCGTGGCTCAATGCGCCATTTCGACATCCCGTGCTCACCCCAACGCCCCTGCAAGCGACGCTCTTTGCCACATGATCTTGGACAGCAGCAGAGGGAACCTCATTCGAAAACCGGAACCTGAGCCGTCTAACAAGCACAATTTACGCGGGAAGGATCCAGAGGGGCAGAGTATCTTGGACAGCAGTGGTCTGAGCCCTTTGTTTCCGACGAGGCGAGCGGCTAAGGGGATCTCGACTGCGCCCATCGAACGAGCACCGCCCGACGCTGAAAATTCTGACTGATCCCGCGTGCGTATTCTAGGAGCACACGCCGGTTAACTTTGACCCACCCCCAGGATGTTCAAAATGGTCGTCCAGCAAGGCCGCAGCGAGCGAAGAGGCGAAGCGTACTCGGGGTACCCGTTGCGCTTTCTCATGCAACGGGTCCAAAACGTTGAGCCTCTTCGCATGAGACCCATTGCATCATGAAAGCATGGCAATGGGTGCCCCAACAAAGCTG
>JAJUHM010000587.1 GCA_029279925.1 Aquabacterium olei | reverse complement strand
GGGCCTGATCCTGAGCTACCAGGCCCACCTCTCTCCGGAAGCGGATGGCTCGTCGCTGCTGGGGCTCATCGAGGTCCGCCTGGCCCGGCATGCGCCGGATGCGGCCGAAGCCCTGGTGCGCTACGTGGCGCAGGAGCCCGCAATCCGGGACGCATTCAAGGTCACGGGCGACCACGACTTCCTGCTCAAGGTGGGCGTGGCGAGCCTGGCAGAGCTCAACGACCTGCTGGGCCGCCTGTCTGCCCTGGGCGGGGCGGTGGACCACCTGCGGACCGCCGTGGTGCTGGAGCGGATCAAGGAGAACGGGCGCATGCTGCCCGTGGGGGGCTGAAGCCATGGCGTCGATCGACACGCCGCGTGCGCCCCACGCCTGGTATGAAGACCTGCTGGCCCTGCTGATCGGTACCCTGGTGGTGTCGTTCGGCATCAACCTGCTGAGGCAGGGCGGGGCGTTGACAGGGGGCACGGCAGGCCTGGCGTTTCTGGCCCACTACGCCACCGGGGTCCGCTTCGGTCTGGCCTTCTTTGCCATCAACGTGCCCTTCTACTGGCTGGCCTACCGCCACCTGGGCAAGGCGATGGTGGTGAAGACCTTCTGTGCCGTGGGGCTGGTGTCGTTCTTTGCCGAGGTGCACACGGTCTTCATCCACATCGACCACATCGAGCCGTTCTACGCGGCCCTGTTCGGCAACGCGGTGCTCGGCCTCGGTTTCATCGTGCTGTTCCGTCACCGCGCCAGCCTGGGCGGCACCAGCATCCTGGCGCTGTACATGCAGGAGCACCATGGCATCCGCGCCGGCAAGGTGCAGTTGGTGATCGACCTCGTCATCCTGGCGAGTTCGGCCATGCTGGTCAGCGCGCCCTTGCTGGCGGCCTCGGTGGCGGGGGCCGTGGTGCTCAACACCATCATCGCGCTGAACCATCGGCCGGACCGCTATCTGGCCTGAAGGCGCCCGGCTTGCCTGCCGTGCCGGGCGGTCATGGTTTGCACCGCAGGCTCAGAAGCGGTAGGTGGCTGCGGCACGGACCTCCCGACCGAAGCCCAGGGCGCAGAACTGCGCGCCGCCGCGGAAGGTGTTGCACTGCGTCTTGTACTGCTTGTCTGCGAGGTTGCTCACGTTGAGCGACAGACGCCAGGCACCGAGGTGGTAGGCCGCCATTGCGTCGAACAGGGTGTAGCCATCGTTCATGGGCAGGGGCGCCGTCGTTGCGCGAAGTTCACCCGGCGTGGCACTGATGTGGCGGGCGCCCAGCGCCAGTTCGAGCGGGCCCTGCCTGTGCTTGCCCCACAGCGAGGCCACGTGCCGGGGCGTGGCGCCCGGGCGTTCGCCCAGGTCCAGCGCGTTGTTGCTGCGCGTGACCTCGGCGTCCAGGTAGGTGTAGGCCCCGATCACCGAGAAGCCACCGCCCAGCTCTCCCGAGCCCTGCAGCTCGAGACCCCGGCTGCGCACCTCGCCGGTCTGGACGTCGAAGCGCGGATTGAGGGTCGACGGCGTGCGGACATTGCGCTTGCGCAGCTCGAACAAGGCCGCACTCACCGTATAGCCTGCTTCCTGCGGGGCGTAGCGCACGCCCACCTCCGCCTGTCTGGCGCGCTCTGGCTCATAGGGGTTGCCATTGGCATCGACGGCCGTCACGGTGGTCAACGGCGGCTGGAAGGACGTGCTCACGCTGATGTACGGCGCCAGTCCCCCTTCGGCGAGGTGGATGAGCCCGGCGCGCCCGGTCCAGGCGTCGTCGCGTCGATCTACCCGGGTCGTGGCAAAAGGCGCTGCGCTGCTGGCCCGCGCCAGATAGTCGGTGTCGATGCGGGCGGTGTCGTAGCG
>JAJUHM010000586.1 GCA_029279925.1 Aquabacterium olei | reverse complement strand
GAGCAGCCCGGTGATCCGTCTGCTGGATGCCACGCTGTTCGATGCCCTCAAGGCACAGGCCAGCGACCTTCACCTCGAGTCGACGCCGGCCGGCATGGTCATCCGCCATCGACTGGATGGCGTGATGGTGCGGGTGGGCGAGGTGCCTTCCCGGGAGGTGGCCGAGCAACTGGTCTCGCGGCTCAAGGTGATGGCCGAGCTGGACATCGGCGAGCGCCGGCTGCCGCAGGACGGGCGCTTCAAGCTGCGCGTGCTGCAGTCGGCCGAGTCCGGTGAGCGCGATGTCGATTTCCGTTTGTCCATCATGCCCAGCAGCTACGGGGAAGACGCGGTGCTGCGCATTCTGGACCGCTCGCGGCTGACGCAGGAGGCTCAGGCCTTGAGCCTCGAAGGACTCGGCTTCGATCCGCAGGACAGCGCCATCGTCCGTGCCCTCGCGCGCAAGCCCTATGGCATGCTGCTGGTCACCGGTCCGACCGGCAGCGGCAAGACGACCACCCTGTATGCCGTGGTGCAGGAGATCAACGACGGCACCGACAAGATCATCACCATCGAGGACCCGGTGGAGTACCAGCTGGGGGGCGTGGTTCAGATCCCGGTCAACGAGAAGAAAGGGCTGACCTTTGCCCGAGGCCTGCGCAGCGTCCTGCGCCACGATCCGGATCGCGTGATGGTGGGCGAGATCCGGGATGCGGAGACGGCCCAGATCGCCTCTCAGGCCGCCCTGACCGGGCACCTGGTCCTCTCGACCATCCATGCCAACAATGTGTTCGACGTGGTGGGGCGCTTCATGCACATGGGCGTGGACCTGTACAACATGGTGTCGGCCCTCAATGGCGTGGTGGCCCAGCGGCTGATGCGCAAGCTCTGTGCCCATTGTGCACAGCCATGGCAGCCGGATGCGGCCGTGCTTGCTGCTGCACAGGTCTCGGCGCCCACGGGGGGACGCTTCATGCAGGCCGTGGGATGCGCGGCATGCCGGGGCACAGGTTACCGCGGGCGCAAGGCGATCACCGAGATCCTGTTGATGGACGACACCCTGAGGGACCTCATCGTCTCGCGTGCGCCGCTCACGCGGATCAAGCAGCACGCACGCGAGCGCGGCACGCGCCTGCTCAGGGAGGCTGGCCTCGCATGCGTGATGCGGGGTGAATCGACCCTGGACGAGTTGCAGCGCGTGACGCTGGTGGAATGAGCATGAGCCACCCTCTTCTCTCGGCGCCGGACTCGGCCTCCCTCCTGTCGCCCGGTTGGCGTGGCTGGCAGGCCCGCGCGCGCGGCCGACTGCGCGCACTGTGGCGCAGGGATCGCATCTGGCTCGCACCCGGAGCGCAGGCCTGCACCTCGCCGTCCGCTGCCGACAGGGCGAGCGGCACGCCTTTGTGGCTGGGCCCGGACCCGGCTGACATGCTGACCGCCTGGGCCGCATGGTGCGAACAGCATCCAGGCGCCCGGTGCGAGATCGCGCTGTCGTCACACTGGGTGTGGACCCTCACGGTGCCAGCCTCCGAGGAGGGCGCAAGCGCGGCGCAGCGGGTGACCGAGGCCCGCGCTGCCTGGGCCGAGGCCATGGGCGTGTCGCCCGAGCTGCTCGCCGAACACCTGCTGTGGCGCGCGCTGCCTGCGGGAGAGCCGGCGCTGGTCTGTGCCCTGCCTCGCGGGCTGGCCGACCCGCTGATGGCGGTGGCCATGCAGCATGGCGTGTCGGTCGAGCGGATGTTCCCATGGTGGCTGGCCGCTGCCCGGGACTGGTGGTTTGGCGTGCGGCGCGAACCATCACCGTCCGAGGGACACGTGGTGGCGCTCGAGCCCGGCCTGGTCCTCCATT
>JAJUHM010000585.1 GCA_029279925.1 Aquabacterium olei | reverse complement strand
TTCGTGACGGTCGACCTCAAGCGCATGGGGCTCATCCACCGCCTGCAGCTGGCCCAAAGCGGCGGGCTGATGAAGGATGGACGCGGCGCGTCGGGGTCGGTGCCGTTCGGGGTCGAGCCGGTCAGCAAGGACGGCGAGCCGGTGTTCGACTTCACCGTGCCGGTGCTGGTGTTTCCGGGGGCGCCGCCGGTGTCGCCCGGCGCGCCGGACGTGGGCGAACCCGTGCCCCCGTCGCAGCTGGTGGGCCCGCTGGGCAGCAGCCCGCCCGCAACGGACGATGGCCAGGGCCCCTGGCTGGCCGAGTTCGTGCCGCCCGAGGCGCGACGCGAGGTGGTCTTGCCGCTGTCCCGCCTGGGGGCGGCGCCCACGCTGGCGGCCGCGCGCCAGGATGCCTCGGGGCTGGTGTCGCTCAACAGCCGGCACCCCGTCAGCAAGCGGGCGGTGGCGCTGGTGCCGGCCGTGCCGGAAGCGGCCCTCGACACGGGCACCGGCCGCCTGGCCGACCGCGGCGCGCCCGAAGGGGTGCTGCGCTACCGCGTTGCTCAGGCCGATTGGTTCGGGCGATGGAGCGGATGGCGCGAGCGCGATGTGCCCGCCAAGGCGCGGCCCCTGCCGCCCGAGCCGGCCTTCCACGCCCATTACGACCTGGCCGCTGACACCCCGGTGGACGACGCGCCCCGGTTCGGACGCTTCTTCGTGCAGGTGTCGGTGCCCCGGCCGGACGACCTGGCGCCCGGCTCCCGCCTGCTGGTGTCGGCGCGGGCCAGCGGCACGATCGCGGGGGGGCCGTTCAGCGTGAGCCGGCCGGTGTCGGCCGCCGTGGGCAAGTTCCTGCAGATCGAGGTGCCGGCGCCGGCAGGCCAGATCGGCCGCGCACAGCGCGTCGAGGCCGAGGTGACGGTGCAATGGCACGACGGCGTGCAGGAGGGCCCGGCGGCCCCTGTGCAGCGCAAGACCCTGGTCGATCCGCGCCCCCCGGCGGCGCTGGTGATGGACCCGACCCTGCGCTACACGGCGCGGCCCGATGCCGTGGGGCGCGCCCGCATCGTGCTGGAATGGCCGGCCGCGGGCGGGGTGCGTTATCGGGTCTACACCACCGATGAGACGCGCCTGAAAGCCGCGCTGGGCGGCATCACCGACGGTCGCCAGGCCACGGCCCAGGCGCTGCTGGCCGATGTCGCTGCGGCGCCATCGGCGGCGCACCGGGCGGCCGCCTACACCCAGCCTGCGCGCAAGGCGCTGTTCGAGCGCGGCTTCTTCACCAACCTCACCGACACGCCGCTGGGGCTGGCGGGGGGGGGGCCGCTGCGCTTCTCGCACGACCTGTCGGGCTCGTTGAAGGTGCTGAGCTTCTTCAAGGTGGTGGCGCTGAGTGCGGACAACGTCGAGAGCCCCTTCACGGATGCCGCGCTGTTGCCGGTGGGCGTGCCCTCGGGCGGGCCACCGCCTCGCCCCTTGCTCGACTTCCTGGGCTGGACGGACGAAGGCGCGGCCCGCCTGAAGGTGACGGCGGTGCGGGGAGCGCAGCCCGCCGTGCGCTGGCGCTTGCGGCGCAGCTTCGCCGAGTCGGCCGATGCGCTGCGCATGCCGGTGGTGGCTCAGGGTGTGATCCCCTCGATGGCCCCCGATGCGGACGGGCCCAACGTGTTCGAGATCGTCGACGCGGGCGCGGAGCTGCTGCCCGAGCCGGGCCTGCGTCCGTGGACGCGCACGGCGTGGCGCGTGGAGGTGCAGACAGGCAGCCCACCGGGCAGCACCCTGCCGGGCGAGTGGAGCGAAGCCAGCGGCGCGGTGGGCAGCCTGCGGATGCCCGATCCACCGGCCGCCCC
>JAJUHM010000584.1 GCA_029279925.1 Aquabacterium olei | reverse complement strand
GGTCCGGTGCGCGGTTTTGCCGTCGTGCACTGCATCGGCATCCTGACCAGCATGTTCTCGGCCGTGTTCTTCTCGCGCGGGCTGGTCAACCTGTGGTACGGGCGCCAGAAGAAGCTGCGCGCCATCTCGATTGGCATACGCGTCGCCCCCTCGGGCGCCGCCAAGGTCGATTGATCCGCCGGGAGAGCGACGATGGAACTGTTTCGCATCCGCAAGGACATCCCGTTCACGCGCCACATGCTGGCGCTGAACCTGGTGTCCTTCGTCACCTTTTTGGCGGCGGTGTTCTTCCTGGTCACGCGCGGCCTGCACCTGTCGGTCGAGTTCACTGGCGGTACGGTGGTCGAGGTGTCCTATGCGCAACCGGCCGACCTGAGCCAGGTCCGGGCGGTCGTGGCGGGCCTGGGCTATGCCGATGTGCCAGTGCAGAACTTTGGTAGCTCGCGCGATGTGATGATGCGCCTGCCGCTGCGCGAGGGCCTGAACTCCGGCCAGCAGACCGAGCAACTGTTGGCCGCCCTGCGCGCCCAGGACCCGGCGGTGGAACTGCGCCGCACGGAGTTCGTCGGGCCCCAGGTCGGCCGCGAGCTGGTCGAAAACGGGCTGCTCGCGCTGGCCTTCGTCATCGGCGGCATCATGATTTACTTGGCCCTGCGCTTCGAGTGGAAGTATGCGGTCGCCGCCATCATCGCCAACCTGCACGACGTCGTCATCATCCTGGGCTTTTTCGCCTTCTTCCAGTGGGAGTTCTCGCTGGCGGTGCTGGCGGCGGTGCTGGCCGTGCTGGGCTACTCGGTCAACGAGTCGGTGGTCATCTTCGACCGCATCCGCGAGACCTTCCGCCGCCAGCGCAAGATGACGGTGCGCGAGGTCATCGATCATGCGATCACCTCGACCATGAGCCGTACCATCATCACCCACGGCTCGACCGAGGCGATGGTGCTGTCGATGCTGCTGTTTGGCGGCCCGACGCTGTATTACTTTGCGTTGGCGCTGACCATCGGCATCCTGTTCGGGATTTATTCGTCGGTCTTCGTGGCGGCAGGTATCGCCATGTGGCTGGGCATCCGGCGCGAAGATCTGGTCAAGGCGCCCAAGAAGGCGGGCGAGGGCGACGACCCGAACGCCGGCGCCGTGGTGTGAGGGTGCGCGGAGGAGCGCCTCGGGCCCGCGCCGAGGCCTGCCACCTAGGCCCGCACCACGCGCTGCAGCAGCCCGCCGGGTAGGCGCTGCACGTGTCCGTCCAGCTCCAGCGTCAGCAGATGGGCCTGCAGGCGGGCCGTGTCCCAGCCGCAGCGCGCTTGCAGCAGATCGAACGGCGTGGGGTCGTGGCCCAGGGCGGTCAGCACCGGGTCGTCGGCGGGTGCCGGTGTCGCGCCACTGGCGGGGAGCGGGGCATCTGCGCTTGGTCCCCAGACCGCACGCAACTCTTCGTGGATGTGCTCGGCAGTTTCCACCAGCTTGGCCCCCTGCCGGATGAGGGCATGGCAGCCCCGTGCCTGTGGCGCGTGGATCGAGCCGGGGATGGCAAACACCTCACGCCCCATCTGGGTGGCCAGTTCCGCCGTGATGAGCGACCCCGATCCGAGCGAGGCCTCCACCACCAACGTGCCGTGCGTCAGCCCGGCGATGATGCGGTTGCGGCGCGGAAAATGCGGCGCCAGGGGCGGCGTGCCCAAAGGGTGTTCGCTGACGAGGCAACCCGCTGCCGCGATCTGGTGGGCCAACGCCCGGTGCCGCGCCGGATAGACGCGGTCCACCCCCGTGCCGACCACCGCTACGGTCTGGCCGCCAGCAGCCAGTGCCCCCTCATGCGCGGCGGCGTCGATGC
>JAJUHM010000583.1 GCA_029279925.1 Aquabacterium olei | reverse complement strand
GGGGAGGTGCGCCTGGAGGTGACCGAGGCGCGGGTCGAACAACTGCGCGTGACGGGGGCCAAGCACCACCTGCCCAGCCGGGTCAAGGAGGCCGTACCCGGCCTGGCGCCCGGTGCCCTGCCCTACTTCCCGCAGGTCCAGGATGAACTGGCGGCCTTGCAGACGCCGAATCGGCAGGTGACGCCGGTGATCGGCGCAGGCAGTGAGCCGGACCGGATCGACGTGGAGTTGAAGGTGGAAGACAAGCGCCCCGTGCAGGCAGCGCTCGAACTCAATTCGCGTCAGGGCTTCAACACCGAACGGGGCCGCCTGGAGGCCACCGCCTCGTACGGCAACCTGTTTCAGCGCGGCCACACCTTGGGCCTGAGCTGGCAGGTTGCGCCCACGCGTCCGAGCGACGCCAACACGCTGTCGGTGCTGTATGACCTGCCGCTGACACCCCGCGATGGGCTCACGCTGTCCGTGACGAACAGCGCGGCCGACACGCCCACCGGCACGTCCGTCGGTGGCGCCACGATCACGCGCGGCACGTTCTACAGCTTGCGCTGGCGGCATGAGCTGCCAGCATGGCAATGGCCAGTGGTCCACAGCTGGTCGGTGGGGCTGGACCGCAAGCTCAACCGAGACCGGTCGGTCACGGGCTCCGGGTTCACGACCCAGCGTCCCGCACTCAAGTACCCCGTGTTCAACCTGGGGTACGACCTGGCCTGGGACCACGGTGAGGCCACCTTGAGCACGCTGCGCACCTCGGTGGCCGGCTCCAGCCGAAGCTGGGCAGGACGGGAAGTGAACTGCGAGGGCCGCATCCTCGACCAGTTCGAATGCAAGCGGTCGGGCGCCAGCCCGGATTTCCTGGTGTGGCGCTTCGGCATGACGCACCGCCGGCCGCTGGGCGCGGGGTGGCAGTTCGACCTCAGTGCTGATGCCCAGCTTGCGTCGGGGCCACTGGCCTCGGGCGAGCAATTCGGCCTGGGTGGCATGGATTCCATTCGGGGCTACTACGACTACGAGCAGGTGGGCGATCAGGGTTGGAGCCTGCGGCTGGAAGCGCAGACGCCAGCCTGGTGGCAGCACGGTGACTGGCGTCTGAGCGCGCTCGGCTTTGTCGACCGCGGCAGCGTGCTGCTCAAGCAGGCGCTGGAAGGTCAGCTGGCGCGCGTGAACCTGGGTAGCTATGGCCTGGGATGGCGCATGCGCCACGGCGACGGGCTCACGGCCTCGCTGGACGTGGCCATGCCCGTGTACGCCACCCGCCGTGCCGCCGCGGATGGTGGCTTCGATGCGGCCACGCGCCGCACGCCACGCTGGGAGTTCAGCGTGCGTCAGGCGTTCTGAAGCAGGTCCGGGAAGAGGTTGTCATCATGAACAAGCATGTCCATCGTCTGGTGTTCGATCGTCGCCGCGGCATGTGTGTGCCCGCCGGTGAGCACACCCGCAGCGCCGGCAAGGCGTCCGGCACCGGTGAGCACGGCGCACGCCGTCGTCCCGGTGGCCTGCCAGGGGACCTGGCTGGCGCGGCCCTGGCAGCGGTCCTGGCCTATGGGCCACCGGGCGCGTGGGCGGCCGACCGCCCTTCGCTGTCCACGCTGATTCCGCGCAGTGGAGAGGTGGCCGCCGCGCGTGCGACGGCCGGTCGTCCGATGGCCAACCTGCCCCAGCGGCTGCGGGACTTCAGCGGGGCGACACCGGGCAACCCGGTCGACGTCAACCGCTTCCGCATCGACACCACCGATCCGCAGACGATGCGCATCGACCAGTTCGACCAGCGCGTCATCATCAACTGGGACAGCTTCGACATCGGCCAGGGCTACACCGTGCGCTTCGTGCAGCCC
>JAJUHM010000582.1 GCA_029279925.1 Aquabacterium olei | reverse complement strand
TGTTGAGCGCCACCACCAGGGCGTGCACCTCGGCGGGCGCCTCCGACATGCGGATCGGGTGCAGGTCGTTGGGCTGGCGGTCCTCGACCAGGCGTCGCAACCGCGACAAGGGAGACAGGCCGGCGCGGATCCCCAGCCACACGATCAGCGTCATCAGCACGATCAGACCGGACAGCGGCAAGGCCGTGTCGATCAGGATGCGCCGTGCGAGCGCCTCCCGGCTGGCGCGGCTCTTGGCCACCTGGACCAGCAGGCGTTCACGCCCTTCCTCCCCGAAGGGCAGCAGCAAGGCAGCCACACGGACCCGGGTGTCGGCCACGGCCGCGTCGTAGAAGAAGGGCTTGTCGTTCTCGAGCACGACGGGCGGCGGCGGCGGCAACGTCCGGTTGCCCAGGATGAACTGCCCCGGAGGCGAGCTGACCATGTAGTACACAGTGTCGTCCGGGTCTGTCTCGATGATGTCGCGGGCGGCGCGCGGGAAGTCGATCAGCATGCCATTGCCGATCGGCTTGACCTGGCGCGCCAGCGCACGCGAGGTCTGAAACAGGCTTCGGTCCACCATCTGGTTGGCGTAGTTCGAGGCCACGCTGTAGGTCACGAACGCCCCCACCAGCCACAGAATCAGCTGGGGCAGCACGATCCACCACAGCAGCTGCCGGCTCAGTGAGCCGCTGACGCGAACGGCCTCCGGCCCACGCCCCTGCTCGGATCCGGTGGCGGCCTGTTCCAGCACGGGATGGCCCCGGTCAGCCCTGCGACTCAAGCAGGTAGCCGAGTCCCCGCACGGTGCGGATCGAGAGCCCGGACGGTTCGAGCTTGCGGCGCAGCCGGTGGATGTAGACCTCGATCGAACTGGGCCCGCCCTGGTTGCGATCCAGGTCCCAGGCCTTGGCGATCTCGTCCTTGGTGACGACCTTGTCGCGCTGCGTCAGCAGCAGATCGAGCAACTCCCATTCACGGGGCGACAGCTCGATGGGTTCACCGTCGATGGT
The DNA here is from genome assembly GCA_029279925.1 of Aquabacterium olei. GTDB lineage: Bacteria > Pseudomonadota > Gammaproteobacteria > Burkholderiales > Burkholderiaceae_C > Aquabacterium > Aquabacterium olei_A. The sequence goes on along the minus strand of JAJUHM010000582.1, from coordinate 850 downwards.
GGCCCTGCGGGCCTCACGGTCGAAGCCCAGCGCACCAAACGAAACGGAGGCACTGGCCTGCGGTTTGAAGCGACGCAGCAGGGCCCGGACACGGGCCTCGAGCTCCGGGAAATCGAAAGGCTTGGTCAGGTAATCGTCCGCGCCCGCGTTGAGCCCTTCCACGCGGTGCTCCAGCCCGTCCAGCGCCGTCAGGATGAGGATGGGCAGGGCCGGCTTCACCTCGCGCACCGACTTGAGCACACTCAGCCCGTCCAGCCCGGGCAGGCCGAGGTCGAGCACGGCCAGATCGAACGGCTGGTCTGTCAGCGATGCCAGTGCGGTGGGGCCGTCGGAGGCCACCTCGGTCTTGAAACCGGCATTGCAGAGCTGGGCGGCCAGGGCATCGGCCAGGATGTCGTCGTCTGCACCACGACGGGCGAGATTCTGAGGATTTCATGTGCACAGTCCAAACCCATGACTCGTCGTTTGTTCAGTACCGGCGTTGAGATCCTCCACTCGCCGGCCCTCGCGGGCGAGATTCTCTATGTAAGCTCCGCGGAGCGCGGCGTCCACGCGATCGGCCTGGACGGCAAACAGATATGGCAATGGAAGCCCCCGAGCGCGGGTGCGGTCGTCTACGGTACCCCTGCCCTTGACCAGGCCAGGGTCTACGTCGGCGACCTCGAAGGCTTCGTCCACGCCATCGACCGCAAGTCAGGCAAGAGCATCTGGTCCAAGCGTCACGCCGCGTTCAGCATCGAAATGCCCCTGTTGCTCCACGAAGGGCGTCTATACTTCGGCGCCTGGGACGGGCTGGTTTACTGCATCGACGCTCGCGAGGGCAATCTCGTGTGGAGAAAGCCCGGGCCGG
>JAJUHM010000581.1 GCA_029279925.1 Aquabacterium olei | reverse complement strand
GGTGGCGCCTTCGTCGAGCAATTGGATGGCTGCGACGACCTGCCGGGGCTGGGCGCCGAGTTCCTCGGCGATGCGTTGTTCGATGGGGGGCAGCATGGGTTCCGATGGCCCGCAACGGGGCGGGGCAGTGCTGAAAAGGGGGCGATGTTGCAACAGGGCGCGCGGCCCGGCAAGTGCCCCCGGACTCAGATGTAGAGAGCAAGTAATCTGTCCGGACTTGTAGCAGGTGATCTGTCCGGTTTCATTGTTCACCAAGGAGGTGGCGATGAGACGGACGGAATTGCTACAGGAGATACGGAAGATGAGGTTTGAAGAGGCCTATGGTGGCTGGCAGTGCGGGCGGCTGACGCAGGACGAGGCAGCGAGGCTGTTGGGGGTATGCGAGCGGACGTTTCGGCGCTATATCGCCCGCTTTGAAGAGGCGGGTTTGGAGGGGCTGGTGGATCGGCGCTTGGCGCAGGTGTCGCACCGCAGGGCGCCGGTGGACGAGGTGATGGCGGTGGTGGAGCGCTACCGCAGCCGGCATGCGGGGTGGAGCGTCAAGCACTTTCACGCCTGGTACAAGCGGGAAGGTGGTACACGCAGCTACACCTGGGTGAAGAACCGGTTGCAGGAAGCGGGGCTGGTCAAAAAGGCGCCTGGCCGGGGCAAGCATCGCAAGCGGCGGGAACGGGCGGCCTGGCCGGGGATGCTGCTGCATCAGGATGGCAGCCGCCACGAATGGGTGCCGGGGCAGTACTGGGACCTGATCGTCACCATGGACGATGCGACGAACGAACACTACTCGATGTTCTTCGTCGAGGAGGAGGGAACGGTCTCTTCATTTCGTGGAGTCAAGGAAGTGATCGAGGCGCGGGGGCTGTTTGCCGCACTCTACACCGACCGGGGCAGCCACTACTGGCACACGCCGCAAGCTGGCGGCAAGGTGGACAAGGTCCATCTCACCCAGTTCGGGCGGGCCATGGCGCAGCTGGACATCGAGATGATTGCGGCCTACTCACCTGAAGCCCGAGGGCGTTCGGAGCGGATGTTTCGCACCCATCAGGACCGGCTGCCCAAGGAGCTGGCAGCCGCGCGGATCACCGACATGGCGGCGGCCAATCGGTATCTCAAGGAGGTGTATTTGCCGGCGTTCAACGCCGAGTTCATGCAGCCTGCCATGGAGGAGGGATCGGCCTTCGTGCCCTGGATCGGCGGTGAGCTCGACGACATCCTGTGCGAACAGCACGAACGGGTGGTGGGCAAGGACAACTGCGTGGCCTTCGAGGGGCTGAAGCTGCAAATCCCGGCCGACCGGCACCGGATGCATTACGTCAAGGTCAAGGTGCGGGTGCTTCGTGATGCCGACGGCAGGCTCGCCGTCTTTCATGGCCCGCGCTGTCTGGCGCGCTACGGTGCAGACGGTCAGCTGGAAAAACCCGAACTCAAGGTCGTCGCGTAGGTCCGCCGCGGCGCCAGCCGGGGTGGGAAGGCGTTCCGGGCTACGCCCTACACGCCTTCCCACCCCGGCTCTGAAGAGCGGACAGTTTATGTGCTACGAAACCGGACAGTTCTATTTGTTGACAACACAATTTTTTTAGCCCACCTCAGCTGGCAGCGCTTCATCAGTCCGTTGACCAGGCTGCCAGGAACTCCGCCCAGTGCGGCGCCCCGATGCGCGTGAGAGACTCGCGCACCAGGGCAAGTTCGGCCGCGTGCGCTGCCGCGTCGAGATGGCCGCGCATTTTCTGGAAACCCAGATAGACCAGATAGGTGTTGACCACGTCGGTCTCGCAGTAGTCGCGGATCTCCGCGATCCGCCCCTCCTGCCACGCCGGCCAGACGGCCGAGCCGTCCATGCCCAGCTTGCCGGGATAGCCC
>JAJUHM010000580.1 GCA_029279925.1 Aquabacterium olei | reverse complement strand
GGGCGCCCGCTTCCATGCGGCCACACTGGATGCCGACCTGGCCGGGCCGATCAAGTACGCCACGCTGTTGGTGGAGGGGTGGGGCGCGGCCCACAAGCAGCGCCTGCGCCGCACCGTCGGCCACGCACTGGCGGTGGGGGCGGTGGGTGAAAGCCTGCCGCATCTTCGGTCCTACGTCGCTCTGGACCCCGAGGCGCGCGATGAGCACGGCCGCCCTCTGGCCCGCATCCACAGCTTTGTCGACGAGGCCGCCTGCCGCCGGCTCCGTTTCATGGCGCAGACGTGCCGCGCGGTGCTCAAGGCCGCGGGATGCGGGCCCTTGCGCATGGAGTACGGCAGCTACGACGACTTTGCTTCGACCCACGTGTTCGGCACCTGCCGGATGGGACGGATCGCGTCAGAGAGCGTGACAGATGACCGTGGTCAAGTTCACGAATGGGGCAACTTGCTAATTTGTGATGGCAGCGTGTTCCCGAGCTCCGGCGGAGGGGAGTCGCCGTCACTGACCATCCAGGCGCTGGCCTTGCGATCGGTCGACGGCTTTCTCCGGGCCGGGCGAACGGGTGCCGCGCGGGATGAGGTGGCCCCAGGACCGCATCCCTGACGGGTCCGAGACAAGGCAAGGTGGCTGGGGGCCTTTGCAGCAGGAGGTTTTTCATGGCGTACCGTTCCCCTCTCTTGCGCGCGTCGGGTCTGCTGGCTGGCATGGCGGCGTGCACCCTGGTCACCGCACCAGCCCACTCTGGCCTGCCCACGTGTGGCGCCGGCGTGTTCTGTACCGCGCCCACGGTCACGGGCACCACGGTCACAGGCGAGCGCAGCCGGGACACCACCCAGGCGTTCGCCGGCATCAACTGGGCATTCGGCGGCGGGCCGGAACTGGTGGTCGGTGTGCGGGCGCTGCGCACGAATGGCAGCCACAAGGTCGCCGGCGCGCGGCTGGAGGCCACGTTCCCCTTCAGCAGGAACCACATCGCCTTCGACAAACTGCGCTTGCGCCTGGTCGGCGGCCACCGCAGCGGCATGTACGAACTGGGTGGTGGTTATGCCTTCCAGGGCAAGGGCTTCGTGCTGTCGGGCGCCTTGCAGGCCGACTACGTGAACCTGGGCACCGACCTGACGCTCAATGGCTACCAGTGGCAGCCTTTCATCGGCGTGAACACGCTGGACAAGGCCAAGGCGCCGAAGCGCGGCGAGGATGGAACCCTGGCCTGCGGCGAAGGACGAGGGAACCTGACTCCGGTGGGCAGCGTGTCCTCGGACGTGACCGTGCCACCTGACCAGCAGGTCAACGGCTACACCTGCCTGCTGGCCACGTGACGTGGGCGCCCGTCGGGCGTCACGGAAACGAGGGCGGCTGCTACAGTTGGCGGCTGCCCTTTTTCATTCGTTCCTGACCCATGTCCCGCCAGATCTTCCTCGACACCGAAACCACCGGCCTGAGCCCGGACACGGGCGATCGCATTGTTGAAATCGGTTGCGTGGAGATGGTCAACCGCCGCCTGACGGGCCGGCATCTGCACTTCTACATCAACCCCGAGCGTCCCAACAGCGAAGACGCCGTGCGGGTTCACGGCCTGACAGACGAATTCCTGTCCGACAAGCCCACGTTCGCCGCGCTGGTCGAAGAGATCCTCGACTACTGCCGTGGCGCCGAGGTGATCATCCACAACGCGGCGTTCGACATCGGCTTCCTGGACGCCGAACTGTCGCGTTGCGGCAAGGGCAAGTTCCGCGAGCACATTTCGGGCGTGATCGACACGCTGCTGATGGCGCGCGAGATGTTCCCGGGCAAGTCCAACAACCTGGACGCCCTGTGTCGCCGCCTGGAGGTGGACAACTCGCACCGGACGCTGCACGG
>JAJUHM010000579.1 GCA_029279925.1 Aquabacterium olei | reverse complement strand
TTGCTCGCCCGCGTCGGCGGCTTCGGCTTTCTTGCGAGCCTCTTCCGCTTCCTTGAGCGCTTTTTTCACTTCCTTGTCGATGGCCGACAACTTGTCCTTTTCCGCCTTGTCCATGGCCGTCTTGAGCTTCTTGGCCGCCTCGGCCTGGGCTTCCGCCACGGCCTCAGCCACGGCGTGGTGCTGCTCTTCCTCGGCGATCTTCTCCTTGCGCTTGGTCAGCGCGTAGGCGCCCGTCAGGAACACCGGCCACAGGCCGACAATGGCCGGGACCACGCCCAGGGGGCCGGAGGTGAACTGCGGGGCGGGCGTGATGCCCAGATCCTCGCGCATGCCGATCTGCGAGAACGGCGCGCCGGAGATGTAGAGCCAGCTCGTGCCGCCCATCTCGTTTTCGCCGTAGATGTGGTCGATGTACATGTCGGGGTGCTTGCGGATGCGCTCACGGGCGATGCCCAGCAGATCCTCGCGACGTCCGAAGATCAGTGCGCCCTTGGGGCAGGCTTCGACGCAACCGGGGAGCTTGCCCTCCTCGATGCGCGGCTGGCAGAGAGTGCACTTGCGCACGCGGGGGGTGATCGGGTCGTGGTATTCGTACGTCGGAATCTCGAAGGGGCAGGCGATCATGCAGTAGCGGCAGCCCACGCACTTGGAGGCGTCGTAGCTCACGGCGCCGGTCTTGTCCTTCTTGAAGGCGCCGACGAAGCAGGCCGACGCGCAGGCCGGCTCGAGACAGTGGTTGCACTGCTGCTTGCGGTACACCGGCTTGTCGCCGACCATGTACTTGTTGACCACGGTGTAGGTGTCGTGGTGGGTGCGGCGGCGCTTGTCCATGACGGTCAGATCGTCGAAGGGCACGGGCTGGGCCGGCAGTTCGTTGACCTTGTTGCACGCGGCTTCGCACTTTCTGCAGCCGATGCATTTGGTGCTGTCGAAGAGCACCCCAAAGCTTTCGGGATATCCCTTGAAATGATGAGTTCCACCGGCATTGGCCGAAGACGCCGCCAAACAGGCCCCTGCGCCAGCCAGCATGCCAATGAATTTTCTGCGTTTCATAATAGCTCCTCGTTATTAAGACCTTGCAGGCAGGTTACTTTTTAGCGGCATGACATTCAGTGCAGGCGGTTGCGGCCGGTTTCTCGATGCCCATTTCCGTGTGACAGCCGATGCACTGCTGGTGATAGGCGGTCTTCAGGTCGGGCTTGGCCTCGTTCAGCGGACCGGCACCCTTGCCGTGGCAGCTGACGCACTTGGGCGGATTGGCCGAAGCCGGGCTGTTGTGGTGGCAGCCGGAGCAGACGGCGTTGGGGCTGGAGTGGAAATACGCAGCCATAGCGTCGTCCTTCATGCCTTCCATGATCTTCTGCACGATCTTGCGGTGCGGGAACTTGCTGGCCTGGTATTCGTTGGCCAGAACGCCGATCTCGATGGTTTCGGGAATCTCGTTGACCTTGACGACGGTGTCGGCCTTGGCGCGGGACTCGAAGATCATGGCCGCGGTGTTGACCTTGCCGGTCTTGTCCTGGAGCAGTTCGGGGCCAGCGGTGATGCTGACATGGCACTTGGCGCAGCTGGCCTCGGTCTGCTGGCCGGTGCGGCCCATGAAGGTGTGGCAGCCGGCGCACTGCTTCTTGTCCTGGGCCTTGGCGTGGCAACCCACGCAGCTGGCCTTGGCGGTCACGCGGTGCATGGCCTGTTCGGTGGTGATGAAGGCGCCCTCTTCCTTGCCAAGCGAGGTGTGGCACTCGGAACAGGCCACCAGTCCCTTGGTCGAGACGTTGTGGTGACAGACCGAGCAGTTCTCGTTCTTCTCCTCGTGCTTCTTGTGGTTGAAGGGCACGGCGTTGACGAGCGCGGGCTCGGCGGAAGGCT
>JAJUHM010000578.1 GCA_029279925.1 Aquabacterium olei | reverse complement strand
GGTCTTTTCTGTGCGGGGGTGGCAGGCCAGCGAGGACTGCGCGTGCTGGTCATCGACCACGCCAGCCGCGTGGCAGAGAAAATCCGCATATCCGGCGGGGGCCGATGCAACTTCACGAACCGGGAAGCCGGCCCGGCCAACTTCCTCAGCGAGAACCCGCACTTCGCGCGCTCCGCACTGGCCGGCTACACCCCGCAAGACTTCCTCACGCTCGTCGGTCGGCACGGCATCGGCTGGCATGAAAAGCACAAGGGGCAGCTTTTCTGCGACCGCAGCGCCGACGACATCATCCAGATGCTGCTGCGCGAATGCGAGTCGGGCGGCGTGACGCGCTGGCAACCGTGTGCCGTTCATGCCGTCCGCCCGATTCCCTGCGCCACCGACGCGCGGCCGCGCTTCGAGGTGGACACCGACCGTGGCACCGTCGGCGCACACCAGGTCGTCATCGCCACCGGCGGGCCCTCCATCCCCAAGATCGGGGCGACCGATTTCGGGCAACGCCTGGCGGCGCAACTGGGCCACCGTGTGGTTCCGCTGCGGCCCGCACTCGTCCCTCTGACCTTCTCTGCCGACATCTGGGCGCCCTTCGTCCCGCTGGCTGGGGTGTCCCTCGAGGTGGAGGTGTCCACCGCCCTGCCGGAGGCCTACGCAGGCAAGCGCCGCAAGGCAGCCCCCGCGTCCTTCACCGAAGACCTGTTGTTCACCCACCGCGGCCTCAGCGGCCCGGCGATCCTGCAGATCTCGAGCTTCTGGACGCCCGGCCAAACGCTCACGCTGAACCTCACGCCCCAGCGCGACCTTGCCGTCCTGTTGAAGGAAGCCAAGAGTGGCTCGCGCAAGCAACTGGCCACGGCCTGGTCTCACGCGCTCGGCGAAGCAGTCCCTCAGCGCCTGGCGCTGGCGTGGCTGAACGCGCAGGCCGACCTGATGCCGTCGCTGCGCCCCGACGCCCCGCTGGCCGAAACCCGGGACCGGGACCTCGAGACGCTGGGGCACACGGCCAATGCATGGTCCATCACCCCGAGCGGCTCGGAGGGCTATGCCAAGGCCGAGGTGACGGCAGGTGGTGTCGACACCCGGGACCTGAGCTCGCAGACGCTGGAAAGCCGGGTCGTGCCGGGTCTCCACTTCATTGGCGAGGTGGTCGATGTGACAGGCTGGCTCGGCGGGTATAACTTCCAGTGGGCCTGGGCCAGCGGCATGGCATGTGCCCGTTCCCTCGAAGCCGGCCCCGCCGCGCATTAAGATGCACACATGAGCACCACGCATTTCGGTTTCCAGCAGGTTGACGAGTCCCAGAAGGCCCAGCGCGTGCGCGGCGTCTTCGACTCGGTGGCCAACAAGTACGACGTCATGAACGACCTGATGTCGATGGGTCTGCATCGCCTGTGGAAGGCCTACACCATCGCCGCCAGCGGCGCACGTGAAGGCCACAAGGTGCTCGACATTGCCGGCGGTACCGGAGACCTCTCCGAGGCGTTCGCCAAGCGGGTCGGGCCCACCGGCATGGTGGTGCACACCGACATCAACGAAGCCATGCTGGGAACGGGCCGAGACCGCCTGCTCAACCACGGAATGGCGCTGCCCACCACCCTGTGCGATGCGGAGCAGCTCCCCTTTCCCGCCGCCACCTTCGACATCGTCAGCGTGGCCTTCGGCCTGCGCAACATGACGCACAAGGACGTGGCCCTGGCCGAAATGTGCCGGGTGCTGAAGCCCGGCGGCCGACTGCTGGTGCTCGAGTTCTCGAAGGTCGCCAAGCCGCTCGAGAAAGCCTACGACTGGTACTCGTTCAAGGTGCTTCCGCGCCTGGGTCAGTTGGTGGCCGGCGACGCCGCCAGCTACCAGTATCTGGCCGAGTCCATCCGCATGCACCCGGACCAGGCC
>JAJUHM010000577.1 GCA_029279925.1 Aquabacterium olei | reverse complement strand
GGTTCGCCCTATGGATATGGGCGGACCTGGCGGTGATCGCCCTGGGCGGCGGCGCCTTTTTCACGGGGCTGCTGCGCTACATCATCGGCAAGGACGAACTCAAGAACATCATCAACTACGCGGTGCTGATCGGGTTCGTGTGCTACAGCTCGGCGCTGCTGATCCTGGCGATCGACGTGGGGCAGCCGCTGCGCGCCTGGTTCATCTTCTGGCACGCCAACGTGCACTCGATGCTGACCGAGGTGGCCTTCTGCCTGACCTGTTACTTCGGGGTCCTGGCCATCGAGTATCTGCCGCTGGTTCTGGAGAACCGACAGATCGACAGGGTGCCGTTCTTTCACAACCTTGGCCACCATATGCACGGCATCATGGCGGTGTTCGCAGCCACCGGCGCCTTCCTGTCATTCTTCCACCAGGGGTCGCTGGGCGGGGTCACCGGCGTGCTGTTCGCACGGCCCTTCGGATACCGCACCGGGCTGCTGATCTGGCCCTGGACGTTTTTCCTCTACACCTGGTCGGCGGCCGCCGTGGGGCCTTGCTTCACCATTTTCATCACCCGCATCACGGAGGCCGCCACGCGCAAGAAGCTGGTCAAGGACAACGTCATCGACCTGCTCGCCAAGATCGCCGGCTGGATGCTGCTGACCTATATCATCGCCAAGATCATCGACACCTGGTACTGGGCCGCCGTGACGGCGCCGTCCGTGGGCCTCACCCTGATGGATTTCTACTCCAACAACCCCGGCTCGGCTTATGGAATTTGGATCCTCATCGCCGAAGTGGTCATCTGCGGCGTGCTGCCGGCGCTCATGCTGGTATCCAGCGGCGTGCGCCGCAGCCCGGCGCTGCTGTTCCTCGCCGTAACGCTGGCGGTCATCGGCGCCTGTCTGAATCGCTGGGTCATGGTGCTGCAGACCCAGGCGGTGCCGGTGCTCAACTTCGAGGGCTGGTTCACCTACTTTCCGAGCTGGCAGGAAGTCGCGACGACGATTCTGCCGGTCGCCTACGGCATTATCATGATCGCGCTGTCCTATCGCTACCTGCCGATTTTCCCGCAGGAGCAGGAGCTGAATCCGATCGAAGGAGGCAAGTGATGTTTCCGTTCAGCTTTGAATGGATCTGGGATATGAGCCATATGGTCTTCCACGGAGGCCTGTGGTATGCGCTGTCCATCATCGGGATGGGGATGACGTACTGCGTGATTCGAGCGGCCTACGATACCGCCAAGGGAAAGGGCGGCCATCACGGTCATCACTGAACTGCGCTGCGCAGCCAATCTCACGGCGCTCCTCCTGCCGGCTGCAGCGGGAGGGGCGTTTTTTTGTTTGCGAGAGGATCAAGCGTGGTGTTTCGTGTTTTGCGTTTGGTGTTTGGGGTTTAGTGTATGGACAAAATAGTCATCCAAGGCGGCCGGCGGTTGGAGGGCCGCGTGCGCATCAGCGGATCGAAGAACGCCGCGCTCCCGATTCTCTTCTCGTCCCTTCTCACCGAAGGGGTCAATACCTATTCCAACGTTCCCAGGCTGAAGGATATCGACAGCACCCTGCTGCTGCTTTCCCGGCTCGGCGTTCGCGTAGACGCCGGCGGAGGCTCCGTTCGGATCGACGCCGGCGGCCTCGCCTGCCATGAAGCCCCATATGATTTGGTGCGCAAAATGCGGGCCTCCGTGCTGGTCCTGGGCCCGCTGGTCGCCCGGCTGAAGCGCGCGCGGGTGTCGCTTCCCGGAGGCTGCGCGATCGGCGCACGCCCGATCAATCTGCATCTGAAGGGATTGGCCGCACTGGGGGCCGAGATCGCGCTCGAACACGGGTACGTCACGGCATCCGCCAAGCGGTTGAAGGGGACCGAGATTTATTTCGACATCGTCACGGTCACAGGAACCGAGAACATCATGATGGC
>JAJUHM010000576.1 GCA_029279925.1 Aquabacterium olei | reverse complement strand
GGTCATTCCTGTGCCCTGACGGACTTTGCGCTGCGCCCCAGCGGCTTCGAGCGCATGTTCGTCGTCGCCCCGGAAGGCACCAGCGAAACCCGTGCAGGCCGGATCTCGCAGCGCCTGCTGGAGATGGAAACCTACCGCATCATGGCCCTGAGGGGCCTGCCGGTGGCCAAGGCCTTGGGCCCGATGCTTGCCGAGGCGGAAGCCGAACTGGCCAACATCACGGCCCGCATGGAGGGCACCGACTCCACCGATCAGCAGTTGCTCGAGACCCTGATCTAGCTTGCCGCGCGGGTGGAGCGCGCAACCGCCCAGCACATGTACCGGTTTTCGGCGACCCAGGCCTACAACGACCTGGTTCAGCAACGCCTTCGCGAACTGCGGGAGCAGGCGATCCCTGGCACCCAGACCATGGGCGAGTTCCTGCAGCGCCGCCTGTCACCCGCCATTGCCACGGTCGCCGCGACCGCGCAGCGGCTCACCTCGCTGTCGCAACGCATCGAACGCACCAGCGCCCTGCTCCGCACCCGGGTCGACATTGCCACCGAGGCCCAGAACCAGGAGCTGCTGGCCCAGCTGACTCGGGGCCAGGACCTTCAGCTCAAGCTGCAGAGCACGGTGGAAGGACTGTCGATCGCCGCGATCTCGTACTACGTCGTGAGCCTCATCCTTTACATCGGCAAGGCCGCCAAGGCCGGCGGCGCACCAGTGAACCCCGAACTGCTTGCCGGCGCGCTGATTCCGCTGGTGCTGCTCGGGATCTGGTGGGGCACACGCAGGCTGCAGCGCAACCTGCATCAGAACGCGCCGCACTGAGCGGTCAGTCCCAACGCCAGGCCCGGATCAGGTCGACCGCGTTGTCGCCCCCGGCCTGGAAGCGCAAGGTCATGCGCTGCCCCAGGCGGTAGATCAGCTGCCAGCTTCCGCTGGTGGCGTTCAGGTTGCGCTCGTAACCCACGTACCAGAAGCGCGACACCTGCTTGCCGACATTGACGACGGTCTCGCGCACCGTGCCGTCTGTCTGCCGCACCGACAGCTCGTCCAGCCCCAGCCGGCCGATCAAGTTGTCCGAGGGCGATGACTTCTCACCGGACAACAGCGCCACGGCAGCCGACTGCAGCAGGCCGATGTCGGCGCCACCCAGGCCGCTCGGCGCACGCCCCAGGACCAGCCACGACAGCTTTTCGGTCTCCGACAGTGCAGGGTCGGAGTAAAGGCTCACGCGTGGATCCATGGCCGTGCCGGTGATGGCCACGCCCACCTTCACGTCGACCGCCGACACGATCGCCCCGGCCGTGGCGGACTGAGCCCGCATGGCGAGGATATCGAGGCGGGGGTTCTCGATCGGCCCGGTGAAGGTGATGGCGCCGCGCTCGATCACGAGGCGCTGGCCATAGGCGGCGTACGTACCTTGCGCAGTGCGTACCGTCCCGGTCAGTGATGGCCGATTGTTGGGCGTGGTGAAGCGCAACTGCCCCGTCAACAACGTGTCCACCCCTCGACCGCGCAACCGCAGGGCGTCGCCCAGATCCAGCGCCACAGAAGCCTGCAGCTTGCGTGGCGTGGCGGGCGGCTTCTGCGGCTGATTCTCGTCCGGGGCAGGCTCACCCGGCCGGCGCAGCACATTGACGTCATCGCCGATGGTCGGTGCGTCGGAGCGGCTGATGTCGACGAGGCCCTCGTCCACGCCGATCTGGCCGGTCAGCCCGATGTCCTGCTCCCCGAACGTTGCCTGGAGTGCGCCGCTGACGCGCACCCGGCGGTCCACCCGCTGCAGGAGCGCAAAGCGCTCGGCCTGCACCCGCAACGTTGCCTGGACCTGCTCGCCAAACAACGCCTCGCCGTCGGCACGGAGTTCGCCGCCTTGCGGGCCCCCTCGTGCACGCAGACGGGTCAGCCTGGCATGGTCTCC
>JAJUHM010000575.1 GCA_029279925.1 Aquabacterium olei | reverse complement strand
TCAGAACCTGAGCTATCCTCTGCAGACGCGCCTTCCCGCCTTCCTTCAGATCGGCCTTGCCCAGGTCGAACAGCACGTCCTGAAGCACCATCACCATGCCGCGTTCGGTGGGGCGGGCGGCCATTTCCTGCAGCGCCCTTTCCAGCATCCGGGCGCGCTCGGAGGCCGATTGGGCGGAGGCGCCCGCAGAACGGGCCTGTGCTTCGGCCAGGCGTGCGCGCTGGCTCTGGGCGGCCGCTTCGGCTTGCGCCCGCTCGGCCCCGGCGCCCGCGACCACGCGATCGGCGGCATGCTGCGCACCCACGTTGATGGCCACCTGGGTTCGCTGGCTGGCAAGGTAGGCCAGGTGGCGGGTCTCGCGCTCATCGCGCTGGTCTGCCCACGCACGCTCTGCCTCCTGCAGGCTGCGCCGTGCACGCTCGAGCTCCAGCGGTGCACCGGCCGTGACATCCGGGCTGGCGCTCGCTGTCTGCATCAGCTGGCGGGCTCGCTCCAGCTCGGCGTGTCGGGGCGGGGTGCTCTGACAGGCGCTGAGGGCGAGGAGGGCAGCACCGCTGAGCGCGACCAGCGCGCGCGATGGGCGGCTGGCGGTACGAGGCGGCATGTGACGGTCTCTGTTGTTCATGACGTTTCCTTGCTGATCTGTCCGTACGGAACGGGGGGAAGGCGGGCAGGGCGGCCGCGGTCAACGCGGCGCCGAGCCAGCCCCGGTATCGAGCTGTTGCTGCAAGGTTTTCAGCCCGGCACGCACCTCGTCGGCGGCGCGGCGCGAGCGCTCGGCCTGTGCCTTGGTCCGCGCGACCTGCGCGTCCACGTCCGCTTCGTCGGCCAGCTTCCGGGCCACGACGAACTGCCGTTCCTTCGCGGCGGCCACGGCCATCGCGTATTTCTCCTTTGCGCGTTCGAGCTCCACTGGCGCCAGCTCCGGCGCCCCCGCAGTCTGCGCGGCCTGTATGGACGCCTGACTCACGGCCAGTTGCTCACGCGGCACAGGGGCCGAACCACAGCCGGCCAGCAGGGCCGCGGCACAGGCTGCGGCCAGCAGAGGCCAGGACGATCGCTTGTCTGCTTGCATCGGTTCACCTCTTCATCGGGTTGTTCCAGGTGCGCAGCAAAGGGCACGCAGCGTGCCCGCACCCCTCGGGCACAGGCCGTCGGGGCTACAACGTCGCGTGCAGCGCCCTGTGCCTGGGGGCCTGTGCCAGGATGTCGAGGAGCTGGGAGACGTCCACCGGCTTGGCGAGGTGGTGCGAGATCCCGCAGGAGCGGCTGCGCTCCCGGTCGCTGGCCAGGTTCCATCCGGTGATGGCCACCAGCAGCGTGTGGCGCGTGCGTGGGTCCTGGCGCACCGAACGAGCCACCTCATGGCCGTTCAGGCCGGGCATGCCGATGTCGAGGATCATCACGTCCGGAGCCTCGCTGAGGGCGGCGCTCAACGCCTGTTGTCCGTCATGGACGACATGGGTGCGGTGGCCCAGGCCTTCGAGGATCTGGGCCAGACTGTGAGCGAAGTCCACGTTGTCGTCAGCCAGCAGGACGTACAGCCCCCGCTCCTCCGATTCGCCGGCCACCATCGCGTCCGGCCCGTCGAGGCGCCGCACATCCGGAATGGTGATGTCCTGGCTGAGTGGCAGCGTGACTGTGAATTCGGTGCCCTGGTTGGGTCCGGCACTGTGGACGGCAATGCGGCCACCATGGAGGGCTGTGAGCTGGCGCGCCAGCGTGAGCCCGACCCCGAGCCCTGCCCGACCTCGCTCCAGCGACGTGTCGACCTGAACGAACATGTCGAAGACCGCACGCTGCATGTCTTCCGGGATGCCGATGCCGTTGTCCTGCACACAGACCGTCACCTCATCGGGTCCGACCCGCAGGGCCAGACGGATCAAGCCGCCGTCCGGGGTGTACTTCGCC
>JAJUHM010000574.1 GCA_029279925.1 Aquabacterium olei | reverse complement strand
TGAGCGAGCGCCACCGGGAGGCATTGGCGCACCTGCTGTACGGCGTCAACGGCGGTGGCGGTTTCGTGCTGCTCACGGGCGAGATCGGCGCGGGCAAGACCACGGTGTGCCGGGCGTTTCTCGAGCAGGTGCCCCGGCGCTGCAACGTGGCCTACATCTTCAACCCCAAGCTGACGGTCGAAGAGTTGCTGCGCTCGGTGTGCGAGGAGTTCGGCGTGCCGTGGGCGCATCCGGGCGGGGGCGATCCCACCGTCAAGGACCTTATCGATCCGCTCAACGAGTACCTGCTGCGCACCCATGCGGTCGGGCAGAACAACGTCCTCATCATCGACGAGGCCCAGAACCTGTCGGCCGAGGTGCTGGAGCAACTGCGCCTGCTGACCAACCTGGAGACCAGCGAGCGCAAGCTGCTGCAGATCATCCTGATCGGTCAGCCCGAATTGCGCGACATGCTGGCCCGCCCCGAGTTGGAGCAACTGGCGCAGCGGGTGATCGCGCGCTTCCACCTCGACGCCTTGAGCGAGGCCGAGACCGCACACTACATCCATCACCGCCTGACGGTGGCCGGCCGTCCACAGGGCGGCGTGTTCGACCGCGCGGCCCTGCGCGCCGTCCACCGGTTGGCCCGCGGCGTGCCCCGGCGCATCAACCTGCTGTGCGACCGCGCCTTGCTGGGCGCGTATGCCAAGGGGCGGCTGAAGGTGGACGCCCGCATGGTGAAGCAGGCGGCACAAGAGGTGTTCGGGTCGGGTTCGGGAGTGCCCCGGAGTCCGGCCGGCGCGCCGGGACGGCCCTTGTGGTGGCGCCGTGTCTGGCGCTCGGGGCGGGCCGGCCTGGCCGCTGCCGGGCTGGTGTCGCTGGGCGCGCTGGGGGTGGTCGCCTGGTGGGCGACCCACCGCCAGCCGGCCGCCTCGGCCATGAGCCACACGCTGGCGCTGCCGCCCACCCCGTCCGTGGCGACCGGGACAGCCTTGCCCCCTCGTGGGCCCGGGGCGGCGGGGGCCAGCGCTCCGCTTGCCACCGGCACGCTGGACAGCCCCGACGCCGTGCTGGCCGTGGGCTGGGCGCATGAAGACGATGCCTGGCGGGTGCTCGCGGCCCGCTGGAACTGGACGGTGCCCGCGACGCCAGAAGCCGATGCCTGTGCGCAGGCCGCCCGGGCCGCCGGCCTGCAGTGCTTCCGGGCCACAGGTGGGCTGGCGATGGCGCGGCAGTTCGGCCGTCCCAGCCTGCTGCGCCTGGTCGGCGTCCAGGGCCAGGTACGGCATGTGCTGCTGACCGGCATGGACGCCCAAGGGCTGCACTTGCAGCTCGACACCACCGCCGGACCGCGGCGTGTGCCGGTCGGCGTGCTGGCCGCGGCCTGGCGCGGTGATGTGGCGACGTTCTGGCGTGTGCCCCCCGGGTTCACCGGCCGCCTGGCGCCCGGGCAACGTGGGGCTGCGGTGACCTGGCTGGCAGACCGGCTGGCCGCGGTGGATGGGGGCCCGGCGGCCCAGGCCGACCAGCGGCTGGATCGCGCGCTGCAGTCGCGCCTCGAGGTGTTCCAGCAGGCACAGGGATTGAAGGCTGACGGGGTGCCGGGTGCCTCGACGCTGATGCTGTTGAACCGGGCGAGTGGCGTCGACGAGCCCCGGCTGGTGTTCCAGGGGAGCTGACATGTCCTACATCCTCGATGCCTTGAAGAAGGCCGACGCCGAGCGGGCCCGAGGCCAGTCCAGGGTGCCGGGCCTGCATGCCAATCCGGCGCCCATGGTGGAGGAAGCCACCGACGCGCCTGCCTGGTCGGGCGGGGTGGCGATCTGGGTGGTGGCGGCCCTGCTGGGCCTGCTCGTGGTGCTGCTCGGTTGGCGTCTGCTGACGGCCGATTCGCCGGCTGCCGCGACGCCCTTGCCATCCACGGCCCAGGTGCC
>JAJUHM010000573.1 GCA_029279925.1 Aquabacterium olei | reverse complement strand
GACGCCCAGCCACAGCAGGCCGATGAGCAGGGTCTCCAGGGTGCGGCGCCGACCGGTGCCGCCGCTGTAGGTGATGCGCACCCACGCCACGGAGAGGGCCAGCAGCAGGCCGTAGAGGGTCGGCCAGTGCTCGTGCAGCCAGGCGGCGAGGATGGCCCAGAGGGCGGGGTCTTTGGTGGGCATCTGGTTCATTTCCTTGGGTCTCGTGTTGGTGTGCTTAGCGCCGGATCTTGCGCTCCTGCCAGTCGGCGCAGACCGGGCAGAGGGTGACGCCGGGCAGGCTCTGCCGGCGCCGTTCCGGGATGGGGTCGCCACACTCCTCACAGTGGGTGCGGCTGTGGCCGGCTTGCCAGCCATTGCGCAGCTGGGCGCTCAGCTGGGCCGCCAGGATCTGCTCTTGTTGGTGTTGTGCCAGGTCGATGATGTCGGTCATGTCGGTGTTCAGTCCCAAAGTTGCAGCAGGGTGGCCTCGGCCTGTTTGGCCTGCTGCGGCAAGGTGATAAGGGTGCCGGTCGGCAGTATGGGGCCCAGGTCGGCCAGCCCGGGGTTGAGGCTCAGCAGCTGTTCGGTGACTCCGGCGGTGCGGCCATAGACGCGCTGGCAAACCCGGTCCAGGGTGTCGCCCTGGATGCTGCGCACCTGCATCAGATGAGCTCCACTGTGCTGTGGGGGATGCCAAGGATGTTGCGCACCGCCCAGCGGGCATCCCGGTACAGATCGCTGATCTCCGGCTCCCGCGCCTCGGCCTGCTGGTCGCCCTTGGCGGTGGCGTCAAAGCCGCGGTAGCGCTCGGTGAGCCCGGCCTGGGTGAGGGCATAGACGGCCCGGCGGTAGTGGTGCAGGTAGAGGCTTTGGCCGTTGACCTCTTCGGCGGGCACCTCGGCCAAGGTGGTGCAGCCTTCGGCCATCCGCTCCCGGCGCCAGTAGCTCAGGTCGGCATTTACCTCGGCGATGGCATTGATAGCGGCATGGGTCAGCCGCTCGGCAGTGACGGTGCCATCCAGGCGGGTCGCCTTGCGCAGATCATCCAGCTCGATGACGGGCCAGAAGGGAGCATTAGGCAGGCTGGTGCCTGGGGTGGTCTCGGTGCTGGGTTCGAGGGCGATAAAGCTCATGGCGGCTCCGGTGGTTTGGCGGGCGGTGGTCGGGCCGTCAGACAAGCCTAATCAGGCTGCATCAGGCCCGAGCCGCCCCAGGTCGCGGGTTACGCTCGGTTAGCTCGCCTGCTGCGGTTCCGGTTCGGGATCCGGTTCCGGGGCAGGCGGGTTGCTGTGGGTGTCGGCGGTGGCCGGCAGGGGGCTGAGCTTCTTGAGCTCGCGCTCGGTGGTCTCGATGAGTTTCTTCACCCCGCAGCGCTCATCCAATGCCAGGGCCCGCTTGAGCGGCTCCAGGGCGTCGGCCTGCTGGCCGGCCTGGATCAGTGCCAGGCCCTGTGCCTTGAGCAGCTTGGCCTGCACCTGGTCGAACATGTCCTGCTCGGCGGTCAGCGCTATGGTGCGGGTGATGAGCTCGGCCGGGACCGGCGTGGCGGTGTCCATCAGCTTCAAGGCGGTGTCGGCCACCTCTTCGGCGATGAGGCAGGCGGTGCTGCGCTCGTAACGGTCGGGGGTCTGCAAGCCGTGGCGGATGGCATAGGCAGCGATGTCCAGGGCGCCGGCAATGTCGCCGACATCAATGCGCCAGATCATCACTGTCATCAGGACGTCATCCTGCTGGCCGCTGTCTGATTGCAGCACCCCTTGGATGTAGCCGCGGTACTCTGGCAGCAGCTGGCGCTTGATGTCGATCTTGCGCTCGATGCTCTGCACCTGCTTTAAGCGGCGGCGGTGCTCGGCCAGCTGCATCTGCATCAGCTGGTACTGGTTGGCGGCGCGGGCATCCAGCTCGGGGGCGGCCGCCCCTTGCAGGGCGGCGAG
>JAJUHM010000572.1 GCA_029279925.1 Aquabacterium olei | reverse complement strand
GGGCGGCAAAAGCACCTACATGCGCCAGGTGGCGGTGATCGTGCTGCTGGCCAGCATGGGCAGCTACGTGCCGGCCAGCGCCTGCCGCCTGGGCCCGATCGACGCCATCCACACCCGCATCGGCGCGGCCGATGACCTGGCCAACGCCCAGTCCACTTTCATGATGGAGATGACCGAGGCCGCCGCCATCGTCCACGCCGCCACCGAGCATTCGCTCGTGCTGATGGACGAGATCGGCCGGGGCACCTCCACGTTCGACGGCCTGTCGCTGGCCGGTGCGATTGCCAGTCACCTGCACGACAAGAACAAGGCCTTCACCCTGTTCGCCACGCACTATTTCGAGCTGACCGCGCTGCCCGAAAAGCACCCGCGCGCGCTCAACGTGCACGTCGGCGTCGCCGAGTCGGGCGACGACATCGTCTTCCTGCACGAGCTGCAGCACGGCCCCGCCAGCCGCAGCTACGGCGTGCAGGTGGCGCGCCTGGCCGGCATGCCGCACACGTTGATCCGCCAGGCCCGGGCGACGCTGGAATCGCTGGAAGCGCAGCAACGCCAGCACGAACAGCAGATCGACCTGTTTGCTGCGGCCGATGCCGGTGGCTTCGATGCCGACGCCGTGGCGGCGCAGGGGGCTGCGCTTGCCAGTCCGGCCGGTGACGCGCTGAGTCCGGCCGAGGCGCAGGCCCTGACCTTGCTTGCAGGCATCGACCCCGATACCCTGACTCCCCGTGAGGCGCTGGACGCGCTCTACAAACTCAAAGCGGTGTTCTCATCATGACCTACTGTGTTGCCATGCGGCTCAACGCCGGTCTCGTGTTCCTGTCCGACTCGCGCACCAACGCGGGCATGGACCAGATCAGCACCTTCCGCAAGATGACGGTGTACGAAAAGCCCGGCGATCGCGTGCTGGTGATGATGTCGGCCGGCAACCTCGCCATCACCCAGGCGGCCAAGCAGCTGCTGGGCAACGAGACGATCGAGGGCTCGGATGGCGAACCCGTCACCATCTGGACGGCCAAGAGCCTGTTCGATGTGGCCCGCATCGTGGGCAGCGCCGTGCGCAAGGTGCACGCCCGCGATGCCGATGCGCTGAAGAAGCACGGCATCGACTTCAACTGCAACCTCATCATCGGCGGTCAGATCAAGGGCGAGACCATGCGCCTGTTCAACGTCTATGCCGCCGGCAACTTCGTCGAGGCCGGCATCGACGGCGTCTGCTACTTCCAGATCGGTGAATCGAAGTACGGCAAGCCGGTGATCGACCGGGTCGTCACGCCCAACACGCCGCTGGAAGAGGCCGCCAAGTGCGCGCTGATCTCGATGGACTCGACGCTGAAGTCCAACCTGTCGGTCGGCCTGCCGCTCGATCTGCTCGTGTATGAAGCCGACACGCTCCAGGTCGACAAGCTCATTCACATCGACGAGTCGAACGCCTACTTCCGCATGATCCGCAGCAGCTGGGGCCAGCGCCTGCGGCAGGTGTTCGACTCCATCCCCGACCCGACCTGGAACGGCGACCAGCCTGACCTGTCCACCAGCCCCGCGGCGGTCCAGCACCAGGCCATGAACCCGCTCAACAAGATCGCGGGCCCGCAAGGTTGAGGCCCTTCAGGCCGGCGTCGCCGTCTGATCGGCGGCCGGCTGCTGGCTAGCCTGCCGGTCGAGCTCGGCAATGCACGCCGCCATCTCGGCATGGCAACGCGCCATCAGCGCCGGCACGTCATCCGGCCCCAGCCCCTCGGTCGAGATGGGCGGCAGGGCCTTGAGGATGACGTCCCCGCCGTGCCAGCGGTTCAGGTTCATCTGCCGCACATAGGTGTTGCTGCACACCGGCACGATCGGCACCCCCGCGTTGACGGCCAACTGGAAGGCGCCCTTTTTGAAAGGGCCCAGTCCCTTGCCGTGGCTGCGCGTGCCTTCCGGG
>JAJUHM010000571.1 GCA_029279925.1 Aquabacterium olei | reverse complement strand
GTCGCGCCTTCCGGCACGTGGGCCCGAAGATGCGCCACGTCGTCATGCACCGAGAAGCGGCTCCCGCGCGGCAACAGGTCGTCCGGCGCATAGCCCCGGTTCGCTGGCGCCACGGGCGTCACCCCGTCGGGCACCGTCGCCAGGTACGGGCGCCACATGAAGGGCCCGGTGGCGGTGGAATGGATGAACAGCGCGACTTCGGACATCGAAACCCCATCTACTTGCTTGAAGAAAGTAGATGAAGCGTATCACCCTCACTTGCGTGAAGCAAGTAAACTGCAGCCATGCGCCGCACTTCCTTTGCCGACGAGCGTTGCTCGATTGCCCGCGCCCTGGACCTGATCGGGGAGTGGTGGACGTTGCTGATCGTGCGCGAGGCCTTCCTCGGCTGTCAGCGCTTCGGTGAATTCGAATCGCGCCTGGGCATTGCGCCGAACGTGCTGAACCAGCGGCTGAACCGCCTGGTCGAAGGCGGCGTGCTGCAGGTGGCGGCCACCAGCCAGAGCGGCAAGGCGCTGGCCTACCGGCTGACCGACAAGGGCCGGGACCTGCACCCCGTGATCGTGGCGCTGGCCCAGTGGGGCGACCGCCACGCGGCGGCACCCGACGGCCCGCCGATCCAGCTGGTGGAGCGCGACACCGGCGTGCCGATTGCGCCCATGGCGGCACGGTCTGCCGTGACGGACCGGCCGCTGCGCCCGCGCGATGTGGCGGTGGTCGCCGGCCCTGGCGCCACCGACAGCGACCACGCCCGCCTGGCCGACCTCAGGGCGCAGGAAGCGGCACAGGGTCGGCCGCCGCCTGCAAGTCCAGCAGGGTCTGCAGCGGCTCCCCGGACACCGTCTCGCAAGCCAGCAGGGCATCCGTGAGCGCGTCCAGCGTGGTGCGGCGTTGCGTCAGCACCGCGCGGCAGGCCGCCTGGGCCTCGTCCAGCACTGTGCGGGCCTCGGCCAGCAGGCGCTCCTGCAGGTGCGGGCCCATCAAGCCGGACGGCACGCCGTCCACGCTCAGCAGGCCGAAGGCCTGGCTGAATCCCATCTGCCCCACCATCTGAATCGCCAGCGACGAAGCGCGCTTGAGGTCATCGGCGGCGCCCGTGGTGGTGTGGCCAAAGGCCAGCAGTTCGGCTTCACGGCCGGCCAGCATCATCCCCAGGCGGGCCTTCAGTTCGCGCTCGCCATAAAGCGGCAGCTCGTGTCCACGCGTCATGAAGGTCACGCCCAGGGCCTGGCCACGGGGCTCGATGGTCACGCGCTCGACAATGCCGGCCTTCAGCGCGTGGGCCACCAGCGCGTGGCCGGCCTCGTGCACGGCAATGCGGTGGCGGTCGGCCGGCGTCATCAGGGCCTTCATGCCCGACACCTCGCCACCCAGTTGATGGCGCTCGAGGGCGCGCAGCAGGTGCTCCTGCGTCACGGCCGGGGCCTCACGTTCAGCGGCCGTCACGGTCGCGCGGTTGACGATGCCTTCGATGTCGGCATGGGACAGGCCGGCTGTGGCGCGCGCCAGCACGTCCAGATCCAGATCGGGCGCAGCCAGGATGCGGCCGGTGCAGCGCTGCAGCAGGGCAAGCCGGTCTTGCAGCGTGGGCAGCGTCACGCGGGCCACCAGGTCGAAGCGGCCCGGGCGCTTCAAGGCATCGTCGATGTGCTCGACGTGGTTGGTGGCGCCGATCACGACCACCTGGTCCTTGGCATCGAAGCCGTCCAGCTCCACCAGCAGCTTGTTGATGATGCGGTTCTCTTCGGAACTGCCGCCGCCGTGCGTGGGGCTGGCGCCGCTGGTGCGCCGCCCGATGCCGTCGAACTCGTCGATGAAGACGATGCAGGGCGCATGACGGCGCGCAGTGGCGAACAGCTCGCGCACCTTGGCAATGCCCGCGCCATAGAACATGCTCGAGAAGTACGAGCCGTCGACGGCGATGAAG
>JAJUHM010000570.1 GCA_029279925.1 Aquabacterium olei | reverse complement strand
GGTGAAGCGGACGGCGTCCTCGCCGGCCGTCTCGGTGTGCTCCTGCATCACCACGGCGCCCGCGCCATCGGGCACCGGCGCCCCGGTGAAGATCCGCGCCACCGTCCCGGGCTGCAGGGCGCGCCCCACTTGTCCAGCGGCAATGCGCTGTGCCACCGGCAGCGTCGTGCCGGGCTGGGCCAACCGAGACAGGTCTGCCGCGTGCACCGCGTAACCGTCCATCGCGCTGTTGTCCAGCGGCGGCACGGACACTGGGGAGCTCAGCGCGGCGGCCAGAACCCGCCCGAGCGCGTCCACGCTGGCCAGGGATTCAGTCGGCAGCGGTGCGGCCTCGATGTGGGTGGCCAGGCTCGACTGGAGCGTGGCCCAGGCGTCGTCCAGCGGCATCAGGGGTTGAAAGGCGGGCGGCACGGCGAATCCTTGGAAACGAGTGGAAGCGGCGTGATTGTGGCCCAGCGAAGCCGCATCCCCATGCGTGCCCCTTGCGCCGCATCAAAGCCCCACAGCGCGTCCACCCCGACCATCGGGGCTCCTTTCCACCATTTGTGAGCACGCCATGCACGATGCCGATCTGGCCCTGTGGACGCTCGCACGGGCCATCCCGGGGGCCACCCGGGTCTTTCACCTGCACGACCTTGACTTCTGCACGGGCGGGGAGCAGACCTTGCGCGATGCAGCCGTCGCCAAGGGACTGGATGTCGGGTTGCTGGAAGCCGAACTGGATGCGATCAAGCCAGGCGCCATGCACGAGGTGAACTGGGCCCGAGCGAGCACGCCCGCCCTGGTTGAACACATTCTGGACCGTTATCACGCGCGACACCGCGCCGTGCTGCCTGGCCTCGAGGAACTGGCGGACGACGTCGAGTCGGTTCATGCCGCCCACCCGGCGTGCCCGCACGGTCTCGGCCACCACCTGCGCAAGATCCACGAGGCGCTGAGCAGCCACATGCGACAGCAGGAAGACCTTCTGTTCCCTTTGATCGCCGAAGGGCGGGCCGCGCAGGCCACGGAGGCGCTCGACGCCATGCGGCAAGCCCACGACAGGCTGGCCGACTTGCTGACCACGCTGACGGCGCTCACGCGGGGCTTCACGCCCCCCGCGGACGCCTCGCGCGACTGGCACAGGCTGTACGCCGGAACCCGCAGCCTGAAAGAGGACCTGATGGAGCACCTCTACCTGGAAAACAGGGTGCTCTTCCAACGCCGCTGAAGCGGCCGCGCACACGCCTGGCGGGGGCCACGCACGCGAAAAAAAGCCCGCCGTGCGGCGGGCCTTTCAGCGTGGCGGCATCGCGCCCGGGTCGGCGTCAATCCTGGCAGTGCTGGACGATGTAATCCTTGACCGCTTGCGTGCTCTTGGGCACGACCACAAAGCGCTTGGGCAGGTCTTCCAGCCCGTCCAGGCCCTGGATCCAGCTCGGACGCTCGGGCTGGCGACCCGTGGCTTCCACGATGGTTTCAGCAAACTTGGCCGGCAGGGCCGTTTCCAGCACCAGCATCGGCACGCCGGCCGTGAGGTGCTCGCGCGCCACCTTCAGGCCATCGGCCGTGTGGGTGTCGATCATGATGCCGAAGCGCTCGAACGTGTCCTTGATGGTGGCCAGGCGGTTTGCGTGCGTGCTGGTGCCTGACACGAAGCCGTACCCCGGCACCTTCGCGAACTCGTCGGGCGTGAGCGTGAACACGCCGCGCTGCTCGACCTCGTCCTTGAACAGCGCCTTCACGCGGGCGCCATCGCGGCCCAGCAGGTCGAACACGAAGCGCTCGAAGTTCGAGGCCTTGCTGATGTCCATCGAAGGCGACGAGGTCTCGTAAGTTTCCGCCGAGCCCCGCACGCGGTAGGTCCCCGTGCGGAAGAACTCGTCAAGCACGTTGTTCTCGTTCGTCGCCACCACCAGCTTCTCGACGGGCAGGCCCATCATGCGGGCGACG
>JAJUHM010000569.1 GCA_029279925.1 Aquabacterium olei | reverse complement strand
GGCCACGCCGGCCTGGCCGCGCCATCCCGCGGGGCCGATTGGCGCGTCATAGTCCACCGACCCCAGCCACATGCGCTCGTCGGTGGTCAATGCGTTGAGCGCAATCCGGTCGCCGAAGCGGAACGGGCTGTTGATGGCCATCGCAGCGCGCAGACGATGTTGCCCCGTGCTGCGGCTGCCGATGTTGTCGACGCCGACTTCACCCGACACACGGTTCTGACGCCGCACGTCGACTTGCAGATCCCCCTGCCCGCGCTCGGCCCCGGGCCGGATCACGGGGTGGACCCGGAAGCCCGGCTGGTCGTCCATGAGCAGCATGGTGCGCTCGAGGTCTGCCTCGCGGATGATCTGCCCGCGAGGCAGACCGTGGGTCAGACAGGGCTGGGCGCCCGGCACCAGGGGGTCGGTGCCAGCCACACTGGCCTTGCCGAGCACCCCTTCGATGACCTGGAGGGTCAGGACCCCGCCCTCGAGTTGCTGAGGCGGCACCACCACCTGCACGAAGGGGTAGCCGGCGCGCTTGTAGCGGTCCGCCACGCGCTGGGCCAGTTGCTCGATCTCGGCCAGGCCCACCGCCTGGGCCGGCAGCGGCGTGATCGCGGCCACGAGCGCTTCACACGCGATCGCAGCGCATCCCTCCAGGCGCACGCCGGACAGCACGACGCGAGGCCCCACCTCGGCGGCACGCGGCGCTGCCGGAGCAGCCGCACGGGGGATCACGGCCGGATCGGACGTCGTCGGCTGAATGGGCGTCGGGCCTTGCAGTTCGGTGGCCGCAACGGCCGCGCCGCCCAACGAAGCGAGGACAAGTGCAACGCCCGTCACCGTGAGACGCAGGGGAAAGGAATGAGTCAAAAGTGTCTCCTGTCAGGATCGCATGTGGGGTGGGCGACGCTCAAAGCGAGCCGCTGTTGATGCCACCATCCACCACGAAGATGTCGAGCGGGCCGTTGGCACTGGGCACCGCTGTGCCAGCCACACCGGGGCGGGCCATGCGGACCGAGGCACGCGGGGTGCCCGCGCCGGCTTCCGCGCCTGCGCCCTCGCCGGCCGTTGCGGGCGAAGCTCCACCGCCAGACTGAGCGGCGGCCACCGGCGTTGCCGAGCCGGCCACGCCCGACGGGGCGGGGGACGGTGTGGACGACGACAGGCTCACGTAGTTCAGGTTGCCGGCCGCGGGTTGCGCGGTCGGCGTCAAGGCGGGGGTGGCGTTGTCCGGGAAGTTCGGGACGGCAGCTGCGCGCGGCAGGAACCGGTCCACCGCAGGCAGAGGCGCCGACACCGTGAGCGCATTGCCGTTGGCGGGATCCTGCGCGAAGACGTAGTTGCCATGCAGCGCGGTCAGGCCGCCCGCGACCACGGCATAGGCGCCTGCTTGCGCGCCCACGCCAGCCTGCGTCGTGAAGGTGAGGCTGCCTGCCGTCGCCGTACCGAGGGTGTCCAAGCCCACGAAGCCGCGCACGTCGGCCGTGAAAACGGGGTTCGGCACACCGGCAGCACGGCTGACCGGCACCACACTCAGGGTCAGGGTGGCCGGCAGAATCTGCAGGTTGGCATTCGTCAGCGTCACGTCGTAGTTGTCCGCCGCCGTGCCGCCCACCGTCAGGTTCGACGCGTAGGTGCCGGCATTGCGTGCCGAAGCCAGGCCGCTCACGCTGATGTCATCGCCGCTCAGGAAGCCGCTCAGCGTTGCCGCGTTCTGCGTCTGCGTGCTGCCGTTGTAGGTCACCGTGCGGGCGCTGGCCGTCACCGTCGCGTTCGCCTTGTCGATGATGCCACCCGTGCTGTCCACCAGGCTGACGGTGTAGTTGTTGCCGCTGTTGCCGTCGTTGATCGTGCGGCTGGTGACCTGCACGGTCTTGCCCGTGCCGGCCTGGCCGGTCACAAAGGCCTGCACGGCCGATGCGGTGTCACCGCCCAACAGCCCCGTGATCGTCGGC
>JAJUHM010000568.1 GCA_029279925.1 Aquabacterium olei | reverse complement strand
CCGGCGTTGTTCACGAGGATGTCGATCTGGCCCAGGCGGGCCATGGCCTCGTCGGCCAGGCGGGCGATGTCCTCGGGCTGACCGGCATCGGCCGCCACCCACTGCGCATCGATGCCCGCCTGCTGGAGCGCGGCCACCGCCTCTTCCAGGTCGGCCGCCTTGCGCGAGCTGACCAGCACGCGGGCGCCGGCCTCGCCCAGCGCAAACGCCATCTGCAGGCCCAGCCCACGCGAGCCGCCGGTGATCAGGGCGGTTCGCCCGCGAAGGTCAAACAGTTGCTGAACGGTGCGGGGCGTGTGGCTCATGGGTGTGTGAGGGGTCAGACGAAGTAATCGATCACCTGCCGGCCAGAGGCCATCTCGCGGATCTGCGCGACGACGCCCTGGTGATGCGGGTGCGGCTGGTAGGCGGCCAGGGCCGCCTGGTCGGTGAAGGTGGACACCAGCACCACGTCGGCGTTGGCTTCCAGGCCTTCGGTGCGGATGCCCACATCGAACTCGTGCATGCCGGGCACCAGGTCCTTGCAGCTGTCGAGCAGGGCCTTGACCTTGGGCGCGTCGGCCGGGTTCTTGAGGGTGAACATCACGATGTGGCGAAGCATGGTCTGTCTTTCTGGAACAGGGAAACAATCGGTGAAACGCCGCCCCCTGCCCCGGGCTTCAGAACCAGTCGGCCTCGGCGCGGGCGCAGGTCAGGTCGCGGCGTGCCACCACCCCCAGCC
The DNA here is from genome assembly GCA_029279925.1 of Aquabacterium olei. GTDB lineage: Bacteria > Pseudomonadota > Gammaproteobacteria > Burkholderiales > Burkholderiaceae_C > Aquabacterium > Aquabacterium olei_A. The sequence continues at coordinate 1,264 of JAJUHM010000568.1, read as the reverse complement.
ACGCGTCGATCTTGGGCAACTCGTAGGCGTAGAAGTAGTCGGCGGTGGCGAGCTTACCCTTGAGGAAGCCGGTACCGAGCGGGCCCTTGTCCCATTCCCCTGCGGCCTGCGCCGTCTTGGCGGCCAGCGCCAGCTCCAGCCAGATCCACGCCATCACGGTGTGGCCGAACGCCTGCAGGTAGGGCGTGGCGTTGGCCAGCGCCTCTTCCGGCACGCCGGTGGCCCAGGCCGCCTTCGTGGCCGCGCCCACCTTCTGCAGCGCGCCGGCCAGCGCATTCGCGTGCTCGGCCAGCCCGTCGACCTGACCGGCTCGGGTCACCGTGTCGCTGATGCGCGCGGCCAGCACGGCCAGCGCCTTGCCACCGTTCATCACCACCTTGCGGCCCAGCAGGTCCAGCCCCTGGATGCCGTGCGTGCCTTCGTGGATCATGTTCAGGCGGTTGTCGCGCCAGTACTGTTCGACCGGGAAGTCGCGCGTGTAGCCGTAGCCGCCCAGGATCTGGATGGCCTGGCTGTTGGCCTCCTGGGCCCACTCGCTCGGCCAGCTCTTGGCAATCGGCGTCAGCAGCTCGAGCAGCAGGCGGGCGTTGTCTCGCTCATCGGGTGAGACGGTGTACTCGTCGTCCACCAGCTGCGCACACAGCAGGCCCAGCGCCAGGCCACCTTCGGCCACGGCCTTCTGCATCATCAGCATGCGCTTGACGTCGGTGTGCTGGATGATGGGGATCTGCGGGGCGCTGTGGTCCTTGCCACCGGCGCCCATGGCACGGCCCTGCGGGCGTTGCTTGGCGTACTCCAGCGAGGCCTCGTAGCCGGCATAGCCCAGCATGGTCGCGCCCAGGCCCACGCTGATGCGCGCCTCGTTCATCAGCGTGAACATGCACTTCAGGCCCTCGCCTTCCTTGCCGATCAGGTAGCCCACGGCGCCGGCCTGCCCGTTGACCGGGAACTTGCCTTCACCGAAGTTCAGCAGCGTGTTCACCGTGCCACGGTAGCCGCACTTGTGGTTGAGACCGGCCAGCGCCACGTCGTTGCGCTGGCCCGTGATCGTGCCGTCGGCCTTGACCAGCTTGCGGGGCACGATGAACAGCGAAATGCCCTTCACGCCCGGAATTAGCTTGCCATCGGGCCCCGGGATCTTGGCCAGCACCAGGTGAACGATGTTCTCACTGCCTCGTCATGCGGGGCGGACAAGTCATCGGACTTCCTCACCGAAGGGCGCAAGCTCATGGACGCGGGCAATGCCGCGGGTGCGGTGGTGCTG
>JAJUHM010000567.1 GCA_029279925.1 Aquabacterium olei | reverse complement strand
TGGCCAGCCGCCGCGACCTGCGGGTGCAGATCCGCGAGGCCACACGCAGCATGGGGCTGGTGATGGACTTCGTGGGTTCGGTGCGCGAGGCGCGCGCCTTCTGTGATGAAGGGCTGCCCCACGCCATCGTGTTCGAAGGCGTGCTGCGCGGCCGCGCATTCGATGAACTGGCCGCCAGCATCCGGCGCGAGGTCCCCGAGTTCGTGTTCGTCGAGGTGACCGAGCACGGTGACACGTTCGAGGCCGCATCGATCAGCGACACGGGCATGGCCCGCCTCGGCGCCGACGCGATCGCGAGCAACCTGCCCTCTGCCCTGGTCTACGAGCTCTCGCGCATCATGTGACGCGGCTGGCGCGTCAGGCCGTCTCTTTCAGCAGCTTGTCGAGCAGCTGGTGCAGTGCGGCGAAGTCGGGCTCGCCCACATAGCGCTTGACCACCTCGCCGCGGCGGTTGACGACGAAGGTGGTGGGCGTGAACTGCACAGGCCCGAAGGCCTGCGCCAGCCGCCCGTCGTGGTCGATGGCCACCCGGAACGGCAACTGTCGCGACTGCGCGAACTGCGCCACGTAGGCCGGCGGGTCGTATTCCATCGCAACCGCCAGGGTCTCGAGCCCCCGAGCCTTGAAGCGCTCGTGTGTGGCCACCAGCTCCGGCATCTCCTTCACGCAGGTGCTGCAGCTGGTCGCCCAGAAGTTGATGACCATCACCTGGCCCTTGAGGTCGGTGAGCTGGTGACGCGTGCCGTCCAGCTGGGCGAACGGCAGGGCCGGCAAGGTGCTGCTCGCTTCTTCGCCACACCCCGATGCCAGGGCCGCGAGGGCCAGAACGGGAACCAGCGCCAAAACCTGGCGACGACGGCGAAACGTCTCGGACTTCATCGGACACACCTCATCAGCGGGTTCAACACACCCGGGCAATCAGACCGCCATTGTGGCGCCATCCCGTGCCCCGCGCCTCAAGAGGGCTTCCGCGGCGCCGTGTCCGACGCGGCGGGCCCCGGCGGCGCTGGCGGCGCAAGCACCTGTGGGGCCACGGAGCCCGCGGCTGCCTCGGCCGCCTCGGCATGGAAAGGCACCCGGGTCACCTGAGGCTGAGCCCAGCTGCCCGTGACGTGAAAGGCCTGCGAACTGGCATCGCTGACCTGCTTGCGCAGCAGCACCTGCGCCAGGAAGGTGCCAAGCCCGACCACCGGGTTGATGGCGGCATAGGCCAGCGACGCACCGCCTGCATTGAGATCGGGCAGCACGTAGACGTACAGATCCTGCGTTTCGCGGGCCAGGTCGGCCTGCCCTTCCATCAGCACCAGCGCCTGCACCCCCCGCATGCGCAGGGCACGGGTGCGGGCCACGCCGCGGTCGATCGCCACCTGGCCATCGATGCGGTCAAAGGCAAAGCCACGCTGGAAGACGTCGCGGAAGTCGAGGGTCAGGCGGCGCGGCAGCGACTGCAGGCTCAGCACGCCCAGCAGCTTCGCGATGCCCGGGTCGGCCTTCAGGAACTGCCCTTCGGCAATCTGCACGGCGACGTCGCCGCTCATGCTGGGCGGGTCCGGCTCCAGGGGTGAGCCGGACCACTGGATCTGGCCGCTGAGGGTGCCGCGCCCGCCTCGCACCGTCTGCGGCTGTCCCAGACGGGCCAGCAGGGCGCCGCTGTTGCGCAGGTCCAGCTGGAAGTCGAACGCCGAGCGGGGCCGCGTCGTCCCCCCCGGCACAGCCGTCCACTGCCCGTTTGCGCGCAACTCGGCATCGGGGTTGCTGATGCGGAAGGTGTCCAGCCGCCATTCAGGAAGTCCGGTGCGACCCGGCTGTGTCGAGGGCCGGTTGACCGCCTGCACCTCGATGCGCCCCAGTGGCACCCCGCGCCACTCGAAGTCGTCGATCAGGATGTCGAGCGCGGGAACGGACGTGGCTGGCGTGCGCTCCAGCAGCCTGGCGCTCGCCTGGGCCGTCAGCACCTCGGCCTCGGCTTCAGGCACCGACAAGCGCGACAGCCGGGCC
>JAJUHM010000566.1 GCA_029279925.1 Aquabacterium olei | reverse complement strand
CGTTGATGACGTTCATCATCGGCACGGGCAGCTGCATGCCGCCCATGCCGCCCAGGTAGCGGTACAGCGGCAGGCCGGCCTCTTCGGCAGCGGCGCGGGCCACGGCCATGGAGACGGCCAGCATGGCGTTGGCGCCCAGGCGGCCCTTGTTGTCCGTGCCGTCCAGGTCGATCAGGGTCTTGTCCAGGAAGGCCTGCTCGGAGGCGTCCAGGCCCAGCACGGCTTCCGAGATCTCGGTGTTGATGTGCTCGACGGCCTTCAGCACGCCCTTGCCCAGGTAGCGGCTCTTGTCGCCATCACGCAGCTCGATCGCCTCGCGCGAGCCGGTCGATGCACCCGACGGCACTGCGGCACGGCCCATGACGCCGCTTTCCAGCAGCACGTCGCATTCGACGGTGGGGTTGCCTCGGCTGTCGATGATCTCGCGGCCGATGATGTCAACGATGGCGCTCATCTGGGTATCCTCAAGAAAAATGAAAGTGTTGGTGATGTGATGGCCAGGCGCAGCCAAACCCGTTGAGGTTAACCGACCTGGGATGGCCCGGCCTGGAGGCGATGACCCCCATCCGGGCGGGCCCTTCCCGCTCGAAGGACCGGATCAGGCCGAGAAGTCGGCTTCGAGGAAGCCATTCTTCTTGGTGATGCGGTCAAGCTCGACCAGGGTCTCCAGCAGGGCCTTCATGTGCTTGAGCGGCACGGCATTCGGGCCGTCGCTCAGGGCGCAGGATGGATCGGGGTGCGTTTCCATGAACAGGCCGGCAATGCCGACCGCCACGGCGGCACGCGACAGCACGGGCACGAACTCGCGCTGGCCGCCCGAGCTGGTGCCCTGCCCGCCCGGCAGCTGCACGCTGTGGGTGGCATCGAACACGACCGGGGCGCCGGTGTCACGCATGATGGCCAGCGAACGCATGTCCGAGACGAGGTTGTTGTAGCCGAAGCTCACGCCGCGTTCGCAGGCCATGAAGTTGTCGTCGTTCAGGCCTTTTTCGCGCGCGGCGGCACGGGCCTTGTCGATGACGTTCTTCATGTCGCCAGGGGCCAGGAACTGGCCCTTCTTGATGTTCACCGGCTTGCCGCACTGGGCGACGGCGCGGATGAAATCGGTCTGGCGGCACAGGAAGGCGGGCGTCTGCAGCACGTCGACCACCGAGGCCACCGTGGGGATCTCGGCTTCGGTGTGCACGTCGGTCAGGATGGGCACGTTCAGCGTGCTGCGCACCTTGGCCAGGATCTCCAGGCCCTTGTCCATGCCCGGGCCCCGGAAGGACGAGCCGGAAGAACGGTTGGCCTTGTCGTAGCTCGACTTGAAGATGAACGGGATGCCCAGCGCCGAGGTGATTTCCTTCAGGTGGCCTGCCGTGTCCATCTGCAGCTGCTCGGACTCGACCACGCAGGGGCCGGCGATCAGGAAGAAGGGGTGCTGGAGGCCGACGTCGAAGCCGCAGAGTTTCATGGTGAGGTCCTCGGGCCCGGATCAGGCCTTCTTGACGGCGGCCTGGTGGTCCAGCGCAGCCTTGACGTAGCTCTTGAACAGCGGATGGCCGTCCCAGGGCGTCGATTTGAACTCGGGGTGGAACTGCACGCCCACGTACCACGGGTGCACCGATTGCGGCAGCTCGACCATTTCGGTGAGCTTCTCGCGCTGGGTGATGGCCGAGATCACCAGACCGGCTTCACGCAGGCGGTCGAGGTAACGCTCGTTGGCCTCGTAGCGGTGACGGTGGCGCTCGGTCACGACCGGACCGTAGATCTGATGCGCTAGCGTGCCAGGCATCACGTCCGAGCTCTGGGCGCCCAGGCGCATCGTGCCGCCGAGGTCGGAGTTGGCATCGCGCTTCTGCACGGTGCCGTCGGCGTCCAGCCACTCGTCGATCAGCGCGATCACCGGGTGCGGCGTGTTCGGCTCGAACTCGGTGGAGTGGGCGTGGGTCAGGCCGGCCTTGGGGCGGGCGTACTCGATGGTGGCCACTTGAATGCCCAGGCAGATGCCGAGGTAGGGAAT
>JAJUHM010000565.1 GCA_029279925.1 Aquabacterium olei | reverse complement strand
CTTCGCCCCGAGCGGCGAACTCTGGGACAAGGCGGTCGCCTATTGGCGCACGTTGGCGAGCGACCCGGGGGCCGTCTTCGACCGCGTCGTCGACCTGGATGCCGCGGCGCTCAAGCCGCAGGTGACCTGGGGCACCTCGCCCGAGATGGTGCTGTCCATCGAAGACCGCGTGCCCGATCCCGACAAGGAAAAGGACCCGGTCAAGCGTTCGGCCATGGAGCGCGCGCTGCAGTACATGGCGCTCGAGCCGAACAAGGCCATCAACGACATCCGCGTCGACAAGGTCTTCATCGGTTCGTGCACCAACAGCCGCATCGAGGACATGCGCGAAGCCGCGGCCGTGGTCAAGCGCATCGGGGGCCGCGTGGCCTCGAACATCAAGCTGGCGCTGGTGGTGCCGGGCTCGGGCCTCGTGAAGGAGCAGGCCGAGCGCGAAGGCCTCGACCAGATCTTCAAGGCTGCCGGGTTCGAATGGCGTGAGCCGGGTTGCTCCATGTGCCTGGCGATGAACGCCGACCGCCTGGAGCCCGGTGAGCGCTGCGCCTCCACCAGCAACCGCAACTTCGAAGGCCGTCAGGGCGCGGGCGGTCGCACCCACCTGGTGAGCCCGGCCATGGCGGCCGCGGCGGCCATGGAAGGGCACTTTGTCGACGTCCGTCGTCTGGCTTGAGGCAGTCCACCATGCAACGTCTGGCAGCCCTGATCCTCATGCTGATGACCTTGTGGGCCATGAGCGCCTGCAACACGGTGCACGGCTTCGGTCAGGACCTCGAGAAGGCCGGTGAGGCCATCTCCAACGCGGCGAAAAAGTAAACCACCATGCAAGCATTCCGCATTCACAAGGGCCTGGTCGCCCCGATGGACCGGGAAAACGTCGACACCGACGCCATCATCCCCAAGCAGTACCTGAAGTCGATCAAGCGCACGGGCTTCGGCCCCAACCTGTTCGACGAATGGCGCTACCTCGATGCCGGTGAGCCCGGCCAGGACCCGGCCACCCGCAAGCCGAACCCCGATTTCGTGCTCAACCAGTCGCGTTACCAGGGCGCGTCGATCCTGATCGCGCGCAAGAACTTCGGTTGTGGCTCCAGCCGTGAGCACGCACCGTGGGCGCTCGAGCAGTACGGCTTCCGCAGCATCATCGCGCCGAGCTTTGCCGACATCTTCTTCAACAACAGCTTCAAGAACGGCCTGCTGCCGATCCAGCTCAGCGAGTCGCAGGTCGATCAGCTGTTCAACGAAGTGTTCGCCTTCCCCGGCTACGAGCTGACCATCGACCTCGAGCGTCAGGTCGTCGTCAAGCCCGATGGCGCCGAACTGCCTTTCGACATCCAGCCTTTCCGCAAGTACTGCCTGCTCAATGGCTTCGATGACATCGGCCTGACCCTGCGCCACGCCGACAAGATCAAGGCCTATGAAGCCGAACGCCTGGCGCAGAAGCCCTGGCTGAACAACCGCATCGTCTGAGATTTCCGAGAAGAAACACCATGGTCATGAAGATTGCTGTGCTGCCGGGTGACGGCATCGGTCCCGAGATCGTCAACGAGGCGGTCAAGGTGCTGAAGGTGCTGGACCTGCCTTTCCAGCTGGACGAAGCCAAGGTCGGCGGCGCCGCCTTCGATGCGCACGGCCACCCGCTGCCCGAGCACACCCTGAAGCTGGCCATGGAGTCGGACGCCGTGCTGTTCGGTTCGGTGGGCGACTGGAAGTACGACAAGCTCGAGCGCCATCTGCGCCCTGAACAGGCCATCCTGGGCCTGCGCAAGAACATGGGCCTGTTCGCCAACTTCCGTCCGGCCATCTGCTACCCGCAGCTGACCCACGCCTCGAGCCTCAAGCCCGAACTGGTGGCCGGCCTCGACATCCTGATCATCCGCGAGCTGACCGGCGACATCTACTTCGGCCAGCCGCGCGGCCGCCGCAGCGCGCCGGACGGGCCGTTTGCCGGCGCGGACGAGGCGTTCGACACCATGCGCTACAGCCGCCCGGAGATCGAGCGCATCGCGCGCGTG
>JAJUHM010000564.1 GCA_029279925.1 Aquabacterium olei | reverse complement strand
GGGGTGTCGATGATGTTGAAGCGGTGCTCGGGGTAGGACAGGTCCATGCCCTTCCAGAAGCAGGTCGTGGCAGCCGAGGTAATCGTGATGCCGCGCTCTTGTTCCTGCTCCATCCAGTCCATGGTGGCGGCGCCTTCGTGCACTTCACCGATCTTGTGGTTCACACCGGTGTAGTACAGGATGCGCTCGGTCGTGGTGGTCTTGCCGGCGTCGATGTGGGCCGAGATACCGATATTGCGGTAGCGCTCGATCGGGGTCTTGCGTGCCATGTGGTCACTCCAGATTGGACAAAGCGCCGGCCGCGAAACTCGCAGGCCGGACGCTCGGGTTGCAGACAGGCTGCAGGTGGTGAATTAGAAGCGGAAGTGCGAGAAGGCCTTGTTGGCTTCGGCCATGCGGTGCACTTCATCGCGCTTCTTCATCGCGCCGCCACGGCCTTCAGCGGCCTCCAGCAGCTCGTTGGCCAGGCGTTGGGCCATCGACTTCTCGGAACGCTTGCGCGACGATTCCTTCAGCCAGCGCATCGCCAGGGCGATACGACGGGCGGGACGAACTTCAACGGGAACCTGGTAGTTCGCACCACCCACGCGGCGGGACTTCACTTCCACCACGGGCTTGATGTTGTTCAGCGCGACAGAGAAGATTTCCAGCGGATCCTTGCCGGCCTTCTTTTCGACCTGTTCCAGGGCGCCATAGATGATGCGCTCTGCAACGGCCTTCTTGCCGGATTCCATGATCACGTTCATGAACTTGGACAGCTCGACCGAACCAAACTTCGGATCGGGCAGGATTTCACGCTTGGGTACTTCGCGACGACGAGGCATTTCGATTCCTTTCAATGCTTCAGTTGATGCGGGCCTTGGCCCCACATCCGGGATCTCATCAACAGATCAGAGAGACCCCACTTACTCGGTGAGCGCCGGACCATCCGGACGACACCGCCACCTCGGCCATGCCAGCAGGGTGCCCCTTGCGGGTGACACACCGATGACGCGGACCGACTCTGCTGCTCAGGCCGATCAGGCCTTCTTCGGACGCTTGGCGCCGTACTTCGAGCGGGACTGCTTGCGGTCCTTGACGCCTTGCAGGTCAAGCGAACCACGCACGATGTGGTAACGCACACCGGGCAAGTCCTTCACACGGCCGCCGCGCACGAGCACCACCGAGTGCTCTTGCAGGTTGTGGCCTTCACCGCCGATGTACGAGATGACCTCGAAACCGTTGGTCAGGCGCACCTTGGCGACCTTACGCAGAGCGGAGTTCGGCTTCTTGGGGGTCGTGGTGTACACGCGGGTGCACACACCACGGCGCTGCGGGCAGTTCTGCATCGCAGGCGACTTGGACTTCGTGACCTCGACCTGACGGCCATGGCGCACGAGCTGGTTGATCGTAGGCATTAGTTTGGTTCCCGTTGAAAAAACACTTGCATGACAGGCACTTGGCGACCGCTTGAACGAACGGCCGGTGACTGCGACAAGCACAAAACGGCCCTCACGCCACCACGCAACGCGCCCCCAGAGGCCCACAAGGCCCTCTGTCAGACGGGTTGATGCTGCAGCGCAAAAGCCGAAAAGCCTTCCATTGTAGTGGGGCGGACCCTGCCTTGGCAAGCGGCAGGCGCCTTACGCGGCGGCCGAGGTGGGCCGTCCGAGCATGGCGCCGTCTGCGCCCGACTTGCCCTCGGCCTCAGCCGTTCGTGGTCGGCTGGGTGCGGCCAGGTCCACGTCGCGCAGTCGGTGGGCCAGCTTGGGCGTCATCCACCGCCACGCCAGCAGCAGCGCAGCCAGGAGCACGAGCCCGAACAGCGCCATGAAGCCGGTGTAGCCCAGGATGGGGGTGAGCGGTCGGGCGACGCCGAGAAAGACCGCAAACGTCCAGGCGGCCGCGCTGACAGCCCCCGCTCGCGCCGCCTGCGCCGCCACACGCGCCAGCCGGCTCGGGCGGGAGGTCGGCGGCGCCATCAGCGACGGCAGGACGGTGCGATGCAGGTAAACGCCGTTGGCGGTGAGCAGC
>JAJUHM010000563.1 GCA_029279925.1 Aquabacterium olei | reverse complement strand
CTGGCGTGCCTGCGCGAGCTGCTCGCGCGTCTGCTCCAGCACGTCGGCCATCTGGCGCGCGCCGTGGTTCAGCCCTGCGATGTTGCGACCAAACTCGAAGGCCCACAGGGCCAGCGCGGCGGAGAAACCGAGCATCAGGGCCGCCACCGCCCACCGCAAGGGCCACGGCAGGTGGCTGCGCACCGCCATGCGCGGCGCACTGATCGACAGCCGCCGGCGCAACAGCCGCCAACGCATCAGGGCAGCACCGGCACGCCGGTCAGCCCGAGGTGCTCATCCAGCCCGCACATCAAGTTCATGCACTGCACGGCCTGACCGGAGGCGCCCTTGGTCAGGTTGTCCTCCACCACCAGCACCATCACCGTGTCGGGCAGCGGCCGGTGAACGGCGATGCGCACGGTGTTCGAGGCACGCACCGTGCGTGTTTCGGGCGCGCTGCCCGCGGGCAGCACGTCGACGAAGCGCTCGCCGCGGTAGGCATCCTCGAACAGCGCCAGCAGGTCTGCCGCCTGGCCCGCGCTGGTGAGGCGCGCGTACAAGGTGGAGTGAATGCCCCGGATGATGGGCAGCAGGTGCGGCACGAACAGGCAGTGCACGCGGTCGTCGCCCGCAATGGCGCGCAACTGCTGGTTGATCTCCGGGCCATGCCGGTGGCCCTTGACGCCATAGGCCTTGAAGTTGTCGGCCGCTTCCGCCAGCAGGGTGGGCACCTCGGCCTTGCGGCCTGCCCCCGACACGCCCGAGGCGCAGTTGGCGATCAGGCCGGTAGGCTCGATCAGCTTGTGACGGAGCAGCGGCGCAAAGCCCAGCTGCACCGAGGTGGGGTAGCACCCCGGGTTGCCGATCACACGCGCCCGCTTGATGGCCTCGCGGTTGATTTCCGGCAAGCCATAGACGGCCTCGGCCAGGATGTCGGGGCAGCTGTGCGGCATGCCGTACCACTGCTCGAACTCGGCGGTGTTCTTCAGGCGGAAGTCGGCGGCCAGGTCGATGATCTTGACGCCGGCGGCCAGCAACTCGGCGGCTTGCGCCATCGCCACACCGTGGGGCGTCGCGAAGAACACCACGTCGCATTCGGTCAACCCGGCGGCGTCCGGCGTGGTGAAGGCCAGGTCCACATGGCCGCGCAGGCTGGGGTACATGTCGGCCACCGGCATGCCGGCTTCCTTGCGCGACGTGATGGCGCGGATCTGGACCTCGGGGTGTTGCGACAGCAGGCGCAGCAGTTCCACCCCGGTGTACCCGGTGCCACCGACGATGCCGACCTTGATCATGGAGGGGACCTTTCAGCCACGCCACCAGCCAACGCCAGCGTCGCAGCAAGACAAGATGAGAGGAAAGACAGGGCGAGGCGCCATTGTAGGGACAGCGCATGACGCCCAAAAAACAAACCCGCCCGAGGCGCGGGCCTGGGGCGGGTGCTGGATGCCGGCAGCCAAGGCCGCCGGTCCAGAAAGATCGATCAGCGCTTGCTGAACTGCTTGCGGCGACGGGCGCCGTGCAGACCGACCTTCTTACGCTCGACTTCACGGGCATCGCGGGTCACGAAACCAGCGCGGCTCAGTTCGGGCTTCAGGGCAGCGTCGAAGTCGATCAGAGCACGGGTCACGCCGTGACGGACGGCGCCGGCCTGGCCGGATTCGCCACCACCGTGCACGTTGACCTTGATGTCGAACGCTTCGAGGTTGCTCGTCAGGGCCAGCGGCTGCTTGACGATCATGATCGAGGTCTGACGACCAAAATACTGATCGACGGGCTTGCCGTTGACGATGATCTGGCCAGTGCCCTTCTTGATGAAGACGCGGGCGACGGAGGACTTGCGACGGCCGGTGCCGTAGTTCCAGTTACCGATCATGGTTCCGCTCCTCAGATTTCCAGGGCCTTGGGCTGCTGGGCGGCGTGCGGATGCTCGCTGCCTGCATAGACCTTCAGCTTCTTGATCATGGCGTAGCCCAGGGGACCCTTGTGCAGCATGCCCTTGACGGCCTTTTCGATGGCGCGACCAGGGTGCTTGGCTTGCATGTCCTTGAACTTCGTGGCGTAGATGCCGCCGGGGAAGCCCGAGTGACG
>JAJUHM010000562.1 GCA_029279925.1 Aquabacterium olei | reverse complement strand
GGCAAGGGCACCGCCCCTTTGCATACGGAAGGGCTCACGGTCGAAGCGCTGAACGGCTGTGTTCTGCTGTTTGTCCCCGACCGGGCCCCAGCGCGTGCTGCACTGATGAGTCGCCAGGCCGAGTCGGACGAAGACGCACCCTGGCGCCCTCTGCGCGCGCAGCTGATGGCCTTGCAGCGCCGCTTTGCCGGACAGCTGTGGCTGGGGGTGGCGCTGCATCACGATCTGGATGATGCGTGGTGGCTGCAAGGCATGCAGCAGGTGTCGGCTGACACGGGGGTGCCGCCTGTGGCCGTGGGTGACGTGCTGATGCATGTGCGGTCCCGCAAGCCGCTGCAGGATGTGCTGAGCGCCATCCGACTGGGCAGACCCCTGGCAGCCTGCGGGCACGCGCTGGCCCGCCATGCGGAGCGCCATCTGCGCAGCCGCCTGCGGCTGGCCGAACGTTACCCTGCCGCCTTGCTGGAGGCCACGGTGGCGGTCGCCCAGTTGTGCCGGTTCAGCCTGGATGAACTGCACTACGCCTATCCCGAGGAGGTCGTGCCGCGTGGCCACACGCCGGCCAGCCACCTGCGGCAACTGACCGAGGAAGGGCTGCAGCGCCGCTATCCGCGCGGTGTGCCGCCGTTCGTGCGCGAACGCATCGAGCACGAGCTGGCCCTGATCCATGAGATGGATTACGAGAAGTACTTCCTCACGGTGCATGACATCGTGCGGTTTGCGCGCGAGCACGACATCCTGTGCCAGGGCCGGGGGAGCGCCGCCAACTCGGCCGTGTGCTTTGCTTTGGGCATCACCGAGATCAACCCCCAGGAAGCCACGCTGCTGTTCGAGCGCTTCATCTCGAAGGAGCGCAACGAGCCCCCGGACATCGACGTCGACTTCGAGCACCAGCGCCGCGAAGAAGTCATCCAGTACATCTATGGCAAATATGGCCGCGAGCGCACGGCACTGGCGGCCACCGTCATCAGCTACCGCACGCGCAGCGCCCTGCGCGACGTGGGCAAGGCGCTGGGCTTCAGCCTGGAAGAATGCGAGCGCGCCGCCACCCACCTGCAATGGTGGGATCGCACCGAGGCGCTCGCCGAGCGCCTGGCCGCTGCCGGCATCGACCCGCGTTCGCCCCGGGTGCAGCAGTGGCTGGAACTCACCCGCACGCTGATCGGCTTTCCCCGTCACCTCAGCCAGCACACCGGCGGCTTCGTGATCGCCGGCGGCAGGCTGAGCCACATGGTGCCCATCGAAAACGCCTCGATGCCCGATCGCAGCGTCATCCAGTGGGACAAGGACGACCTGGAGGCCCTGCGCCTCATGAAGGTCGATGTGCTGGCCCTGGGCATGTTGAGCGCCCTGCGCGGCGCGCTGGACCTCATCGGCCAGCGACGGGGGCAGGCCCTGCAGATGCAGGACATCCCCCGGGAAGACGACGACACCTATGACATGGTCTGCCGGGCCGACACGATCGGCGTCTTCCAGATCGAAAGCCGCGCGCAGATGAGCATGCTGCCGCGCCTGCAACCACGCACGTTCTACGATCTGGTGGTGGAAGTGGCCCTGGTGCGTCCTGGGCCCATTCAGGGTGGCATGGTGCACCCTTACCTCCAGCGTCGCGAAGCATTGCGGCGCGATCCGAACACCCCGACCCCTTCTCCGCCCCGGCTGGACGTGGCCCTGGAGCGCACCCTGGGCGTGCCCATCTTCCAGGAGCAGGTGATGCAGATTGCCGTGCTGGCAGCCGGATTCACGCCGGGCAAGGCCGACCAGCTGCGTCGGGCCATGGCCTCGTGGCGCAAGAAGGGCGAGGTCGACAAGTTCAAGGTCGAGATCCTGCAGGGCATGCGGGACCGGCACTACGAGCAGCCCTTCATCGATCAGATCTGTCAGCAGATCGAGGGCTTTGGCTCGTATGGCTTCCCGGAATCCCACGCGGCCAGCTTTGCCAAGCTGGTCTACATCAGCGCGTGGATCAAATGCCACGAGCCCGCTGCCTTTCTGGCCGCGCTGCTCAATGCCCAACCGATGGGCTTTTACTCGCCCAGCCAACTGGTGCAGGACGCACGGCGCCATGGCGTGACGGTGCTGCCGGT
>JAJUHM010000561.1 GCA_029279925.1 Aquabacterium olei | reverse complement strand
GGCCATATCTACATCAGCGCCATCGGCATCATCCTCACCGCCTTCTTCCACGGGCTGGAGAACGCCGCCGAACTGGTGCGCGCCTGCATCGGCTGCCGCGCCTGCGTGGCGGTCTGCCCGAGCGGCATCGACCTGGAGAGCATCATTCTCCATCTGCGCGAGGTGCTTGGCGAAGAGGAGGGGATCGGCAGCGGCAAGGCGCTGGTCTTCAAGCGGATCATGCGCAACCGCACCCTGTTCCACAGCATGATCCGCGCCGCCAGTCTGCTGCAGAAACCGGTGACCCGCGGCGAGCGCACCATCCGCCACCTGCCGCTGTTCTTCGCCGGGCTGACCGAGTGGCGTTCGCTGCCGGCGATTGCCGACAAGCCCTTGCGTGACCAGTGGGCCGGCATTCCGCAGCCGGTCGAAAAGCCGCGCTACAAGGTGGCGTTCTTCGCCGGCTGCCTCAACGATTTCGTTTACCCCGAACTGGGGCGCGACCTGGTCAAGGTACTTAACCACCTCGATGTGACGGTGAGCTTCCCGAAAGAGCAGAACTGCTGCGGCGTGCCGGCGCTCTACTCCGGCGACCGCGACACCGCCATGACGCTCGCCGAGCAGAACGTGCAGGCGCTGCTGGCCGACAGTCCCGACTTCGTGGTGACCACCTGCCCGACCTGCACCATGGCGCTGCAGCGCGATTTTGTCGACCTGCTGCGCGACCACCCGCGCTGGGCGGAACCGGCGGAGCGGCTCGCTGCCATCACCATCGACGTTTCCCGCTTTATCGTCGAGAAGTGCGACGGCGGCCTGGCGCTGGCCGGGCTGGCGTCGCCCGAGAAGGTCACCTACCACGACTCCTGCCACCTCAAGCGTGGTGCCGGGGTCTGGCGCGAGCCGCGCCAGCTGCTGGCCGGCTCGGGGCGCGAGCTGGTGGAGATGGCCCACGCCGATCGCTGCTGCGGCTTCGGCGGCTCCTACTCGTTCACCAGTCACCCCGACATCGCCCGGCGCATCTTGAGCGACAAGGTGGCCGATATCGACAGGTCCGGCGCGACCTGCGTGGCGATGGACTGCCCGGGGTGCCTGATGCAGATCCACGGCGGTCTCGACAAGCAGGAGAAACGGGTCCGGGCGGCGCACACCATCACGCTGCTGGCCGAAACCATCGACTGATCGCAAGCAACGGAAGCCGGCCGTGGCTAACTTTCTGCTGATCGGCACCTGCGTCCTCGCCGGCATCCTGCTGCGCCGTCTGCGCATCGTCCCGACCGATGCCGCCCCGTCCCTCAACTTTGTCGCCCTCTACCTGTCGCTGCCGGCGGTGATCCTGCTCAAGGTGCCGCAGATGGCCCTGAGCGGCGAGATGCTGGCGGTGGCGCTGCTCCCCTGGCTGATGCTGCTCCTGTCGGCCGGGCTGGTGCTGGGGGCGGCCCGCCTCTGGCGCTGGCCACGCGCGACCACCGGCGTGCTGCTGCTGGTTGTGCCGCTTGGCAACACCTCGTTCATGGGCGTGCCGATGATCCAGGCGTTCTTCGGCGCCGCCGGCATCCCCTTTCTGATCGTCTACGATCAGGTCGGCACCATGCTGATCTTCGCCAGCTACGGTTCGCTGATCCTCGCCCTGTACGGCCGCGACGGCGCCACCGATCTGGTGGCCATCACGCGCAAGGCCCTGCTGTTTCCCCCCACCATCGCCCTGCTGCTCGGACTGGCCCTGCGAAGCTGGTCCTATCCGGCCCCGCTCAGCCAGGTTCTCGAGGCGATCGCCGGGACCCTGACCCCGCTGGTGATGATCGCCATCGGTCTGCAGATGACCCTGCGCCTGCGTCCCACCACCCTGGCGCCCCTTGGTACCGGCCTGGCGATCAAGCTGCTGCTGGCGCCCCTGGCGGCCCTGCTCCTCTGTCGCCTGGCGGGTCTGCACGGGCTGGCCATCGATGTCGCCATCCTCGAAGCGGGAATGCCGCCGATGGTCACGGCCAGCGCCCTGGCGGTGGCGGCCGGCCTGGAGGCCGAACTGGCCGTGGCCCTGGCCGGGCTCGGCATCATGGCCGCTTTCGTCACGCTGCCGTTGATTTACTGGCTGCTTTAGTGCCCCAGACGC
>JAJUHM010000560.1 GCA_029279925.1 Aquabacterium olei | reverse complement strand
TGGTCCGGGCGAAGCCGGCGTCCGGCGCGGCATACCCGACCTGCAGCAGGTAGCCACCTCGACCAGCCCCAGGAACCAGCCCGCCCTGCGCAAGCCGGACCAGCCATTGCTGGAAGGAGCCGGCAGACGGCCCCTGCTGGGCCCAGGTCTCACGCAGGAGGTCGACCTCCTCGAGTCGGAGGCGCCGCACCACACGCTCGGCCACCAGGTCGCTCATCAGCAGCGCCGCACGCGCTCCGATCACCATGCCGGCGCCCTCGGCCTGCACCGCGCGCACCGGCGACGGTTGCGTGTCGGTCAGCACCAGCGCGGTCGCAAGGTGGTAGCTGGGCACCATCAGCCAGTAGCCCAACGCCACGAGCTGGCTCGCAGCGAACACGGCCAGCGCCAGCTTGCGGTGCTGTGTCAGCGCGCGTGTCAAACCCGTCTTCATGATCCACACTCCTGGGCTGCCACCTGGCCCCCGCTTCGTGCCACCCGTCGAACCACCCGCAAGACGCCCGCTGCGCACCGTGTCCAGCTCAGTTCATGCGCCACCCGCGCTGCCATGGCCTGCGCGCGCTCGCGCCGCACACCCACTGGCTCGGCCCCCCGCGTGGCCTCCCACAGGGCCTCAGCCGCGGCACCGGGATCGTCGGCCGGAACCAGCGTGGCCAGGCCTGCACACAGTTCCCGGTGAGCCGCGATGTCGGAGCACACGACCGGCGCCCCGGCGCGCAGCGCCTCCAAAGGCGGGAACCCGAAGCCCTCGATGTGGGACAGGAACAGAAAGGCCTGCGCGTGGGCGTACAGCCCGGACAGCGTTTCGGCCGACACGGTGCCCAGCGCCTCCACGCCGGCTCCGAAGGCCCCGGCCACACCGACCAGCTTCAACGGCAGCGCGGCCGGCCCGGCGTGCTGCCGGTAGTCGGCATAGGCGGCCAGGACCCCCGCCAGGTTCTTGTGCGGCAGGCTGGATGCCAGCGCCATGATGTAGTGCCCGGGCTGCAGCGCAGGGGCCGGCAGCGGCGGCACGCCGTTGTAAACCACGCTCACCCGCTGGACCTCGGCGCCCGCCTCGCGCAGGGCGGCCGCGGTCGCCTCCGAGATGGCGACGATGCCGTCTGCCGCACGCACCGAGTGCATCAAGCCCGCCTTCACCAGCCAGCCCTCCAGCCGGCCGAAATGGGCCGGGTGGTGCCGGAGGTACCACAGCGGAATCAGGTCGTGGATCACGCACACGGTGCGTAAGCCGGTGAGCCGGCGTCCAAGCCCCGGTGTGAAGCCCTTGGGCGACAGATAGACGGCATCGACCCCGCGGCCGCGCGTCCACAACGCGGCCCCGAATTGCGACCACCACAACCGCTGCAAGCGACCCGGCATGCGGCTCGCCCGCTCGTGCAGGCGGACCGACGGCGGCAGGCCGAGCGCGCGAAAGTCTGCGGCGTTCTCGCCATGGCAGACGACGTCCATCGTCTCGCCGGGCCGCAACTGCCCCGCCATCGCGCCACACAGCTGCAGCGCATAGCTGTAGATGCCCTTGCTCTTGGCGGAGTGAGGCGTCAGCTCGAAGGCATCAAACACCAGCCGCACGGCCTTCTCCTGGCTGTATCTCCACCCGGCGTGTCACGATGTAGTACTCCATGGACACCATGCCCGCCACGATGTAGAACATCGCTGCGATCGAGGGAGATTCGAAGTTGGGCTCGGACAGGCTGGTCAGCAGCAGCATGCCCATCAGGATGAAGGCCCACGCCGCAAAGCCCTTGAAGTGTCCCGCCTCGTCCTCTTTCAATCCGGGCAGACGGGCGCCCAGCCAGGCCCGGCGCATCGAGCCGAGCACCACGGCGCCCCACAGCCCGAAGTAGACGATGCCGCCACGAACCAGGCTGGAGATGAAGCTGTTGTGCGGCTCCCGCACCACGACGCCTTCGCCGTTCTCGCCGGGCGACATGAAGTTCGTCAGTGCCGGACCGTAGCCGACCCCGAACACCATCCGGTCCGGGCTGGCGCGCCACATGTCGAGCGACGAGGCCCACCAGACCATGCGCTGCTGTACTCCGGTCGCACCGTACTCGTCCCCGTGTTTGCCGGAGATCGACAGAAAGCGG
>JAJUHM010000559.1 GCA_029279925.1 Aquabacterium olei | reverse complement strand
GAGCACACCCTTCAGGCGTTCTTCGAAGTCACCGCGGTACTTGGCACCGGCCAGCAGCAGGGCCATGTCCAGCACCAGCACGCGCTTGTTCTTCAGCGAATCGGGCACCTCGCCGGCCACGATGCGCTGGGCCAGGCCTTCGACGATGGCGGTCTTGCCCACGCCGGGCTCACCGATGAGCACGGGGTTGTTCTTGGAACGGCGCTGCAGCACCTGGATGGCGCGGCGGATCTCGTCGTCGCGGCCGATCACCGGGTCGAGCTTGCCTTGGCGGGCGCGCTCGGTGAGGTCGAGCGTGTACTTCTTCAGCGCCTCGCGCTGGCCTTCGGCTTCAGGGTTGTCCACTTTCTGGTCTCCACGGACGGCCTTGACGGCGGTCTCGAGCGATTTGCGGGTCAGACCATGGTCGCGCGCCAGCGCGGCGGTGTCGCCCTTGTGGTCGGTCAGCGCCAGCAGGAACATCTCGCTGGCGATGTAGGGGTCGCCGGCCTTGTGGGCCTCTTTCTCGGCGCCCTGCAGCAGGCCGATGGTGTCCCGGCCGGCCTGGACCTGGTCGGCACCCTGCACCTGGGGCAGCTTGTCGATCTGCTTTTCCAGCGCCGCAGCCAGCGCCGGCACCTTCACGCCAGCGCGCTCCAGCAGGGCCTTGGGGCCGTCTTCCTGACGCAGCATGGCCAGCAGGATGTGGGCCGGCTCGATGTAGGGGTTGTCACGGGTGACGGCCAGGCTCTGGGCCTCCGTCAGCGCTTCCTGAAATTTGGTGGTGAGTTTGTCGAGTCGCATGGGTACTCCTGGGGCACCGGGCATCGGTGCCGATGCGTCCAAGAGTGTGGGCAGCCACCGCGCATTTCAAGCCCCACGACCGACTTGCAGGGCGGCGAATTGAGCAAAGTCAAGGAGAAGCCGTAGGGGCCACCATCACCCGATTGCGTCCCTGGCGCTTGGCCTCATAGAGGCTGGCATCGGCCCGAGCCAGATCCTGCTCCAGCGTCTGCCCGCGACGGTGAAAAGCCACGCCGACGCTGACGGTCAAGTGGACCACGGCCCCGTGAACCCGGCAGGGTGAAGCCTCCACCACCCGGCGCAGCCGCTCGGCCACGCGCAGGGCCTCGCTCTCCATGCGCACGGGCAGCAGCACGGTGAACTCCTCACCGCCATAGCGGGCCAGGAGCGCGTCCTCGCGAAGGTGGTCACGCAGCAGTTGCGCCAGATGCCGCAGCACCTCGTCGCCCACCTGATGGCCGTGCCGGTCGTTGACGTCCTTGAAGTGATCCACGTCGATCATCAGCACGGCGGTGGCGCGGGCCGGCTGATGCTGCAGGCCGAGCATGCGCTCGCCGAGTTCCCGCAGGCCGCGCCGCGACAGGGTCCCTGTCAGGTCATCCGCCAGGGCCCGCGCCCGCAACTGCCCGTTCAGCCGCTCGTTGACAATGGCGAACACGACGGCCGCCACGGACAGTGGCAGCAACGCGATCGCCAGCCCGGACCACGGCAACAGCCACGTCGGCACGTGCAGCCAGTGGGCCGGATAGGGGCCGGGGACGGCCATCACGTGCTGCAAGGCCACCAGCCAGTTCAGCGCGAAACCGGACGCCACCCACAGCAGCGACAACTCGCTGCCGCTCACTTTGGGACTGCGCAGGATGATCCAGCCCTGCTCCAGCGTCATGCCGACGCTCAACACGGCAAACACCAGGGCGATCGCATGGGCGAAGACGGCATCGCCCCACCATGCGGCGCCCCAGATGCTGGCACCGGCAAGCCCGGTCAGCACCATGCCGCCCCAGGGCGCCGTTCGCCGCCCATTGAGCTGCCGGAACGCCCACGCCAGCAGAGCCACGCCCATGGCCACCGAGCCGATGGCGAACTTCAGGTAGCCCTGCTGCGATTCAGGGGGCAACAAAGGCAGGCCGCCCAACACCGCAATGCAGCCGAAGGCCCAGCGGTACAGGCCGAGCGCCTGCCGAAGCCGAGGTTGGTCGGTCCGGATCAGCGACACGAGGCCGAGCCCGACCATGGCCCCTGCGCCTGCGGCCACATAGCTGGTGAAAACGTCGATCACCCCCATGGACGCCTTCGGGTCAGGCCCACCAGT
>JAJUHM010000558.1 GCA_029279925.1 Aquabacterium olei | reverse complement strand
GACCGCACGGGGCGCGGAGGCGGCCTGGAGTGGCGCCGGCACCGTCTGCGCATGGACAGACGACATCGGCCCCAGCAGCGCGGCGGCGACAAACAGCCACGCACCGGCGTGGATCAGGAAGACAAGGCGTTGCTTCAGCGAAAGTCGGCTTGCCTGCCCGCTCGGGGGGGCGCCCGTCATGACGGGGGCGAGGCGGCCGCTTGGGCGGGGATCAAAACGCATGGGTCGCAAGCGTAGGCAGGTTGGCCCTGCCCGTCAACCTCGGAAAGTCGGTGATAACGACAGATTAGCACCGATTTCCCGCGTCCCCGGGCTTCCGCGTCCTGAAAACCGGGTGTCGGACTCGCCCCCGCGGGGGCTCAGCGCAGCACCAGATGCACGTCGATGTTGCCGCGCGTGGCGTTCGAGTACGGGCACACCTGATGGGCTGCGTCGACCAGTGCCTGCGCTTCGGCGTGGTCCATGCCGGGCAGGCTGATGTTGAGCGTGACCTCGATGCCGAATCCCGTGGGGATGGGGCCGATGCCTACATCGGCCGTGATTTCGGTGCCTGCGGGCAGGGTCTTGCGCTGCTGGCCCGCGACGAATCCCATTGCGCCCAGGAAGCAGGCCGAGTAACCAGCCGCAAACAACTGCTCCGGGTTGGTGCCTTGGCCCTGGCCTCCCATTTCCTTGGGGCGCGAGAGCGCGACATCGAGTCTCTGGTCGTCGCTGGTGGCGCGACCATCCCGCCCGCCGGTGGCGGTGGCGTGGGCCACATAGAGAACTTTGTCGAGGGCCATGATTTTTCCTTTCTGGCTATTAAGTTGTGTGCAATGTATTTTCTTGCAAAGCCGTCCTGCGAGACAAACTGGGGCCCGATGACCGCGTGAGGTGAAGGGTCGTCATCGCTCGGGCCGGGCAAGGTCACGGGGGCCCGGGTTCGCCCAGATGCCGCCGCAGTGTGCCGAGGGCGGACTGCAAGTGGCGTATCTCGTCGGGCGTCAGGCCCATGCGGCAAAAAAGGGCTCGAGGTATCTCACGAGCCTGTGTCCGCAGGCTGACGCCTGCCGGGGTGAGGTCGACGAGGACGCGTCGCTCGTCGGCCGGATCCCGCCGACGCTCGATGAGGCCGTTGGCCGCGAGACGTTTGAGCAAGGGGGTGAGCGTCCCGGAGTCAAGCTGCAGCGCCTGCCCGATCTGGTTGACACTCTGCCGCCCGTGCTCCCACAGCACCAGCATGACGAGGTACTGCGGATAGGTCAGGCCCAGGGGGGCGAGCATGGGCCTGTACAGCTTGGTCATGGCCAGCGAGCTCGCGTACAGCGCAAAGCACAACTGGTTGTCGAGCGCCAGCATGGGGTCCGCGCCGGGCGCGCTGGTTCGGGGCATGTCGAGGTTGTCCGCCATGACGTGGATGGTAGACCGGCCGCCCGGTGCGCGCGCACTTGACGTGCGGCAAGGCGAGAACACGGCGGGCTTTCTATCCTGATCAGGCGGCAAGCCGCCGCATGGGCTGCGCAGGCAGCCGACTCACCCAAGAAAAGGAGACCCGCATCATGACCGTCGACACCCCCTTGCGCGCGCAGGCTGGCCTGGAGGCCGAGACGCTGGCTGAGCTGAAGCACCGACTTCTGGCGCACCGTACGGAGTTGCTGGGTCGGGAAGATGCCTTGAGAGCGCGCCTTGCCGCGGAGGAGTCGGCGACAACCAATACGTTTGTGGCCGGTGCAGAAGGCGGCGCGGCGGCAGAGGCCGATGACGAGGTGATCGCGATGCTGCACCATGACGATGCCGAACTGGCGGCCGTGACCGCGGCCCTCGCGAGGATGCAGGAGGGGCAGTACGGCTGGTGCACGCACTGCGGGGAGGAGATCGGCCGTGCCCGGCTACAGGCGCTGCCGCAGGCGGAGCTGTGCATTGCATGCCAGGACGTCCTGGAGCACCGCGGCGCTCTGTGACGGGCGCAGGACGCGCTGACGGGGTCACCCGGCAGCAATCTGCTCCAGCGCGTCTGTCAGTTCAAGCCAGCGCGATTCCAACACCTCGATCTCTTCGCCCAGCGCCTTCAGGCGCTTGCCCAGATCCGCCCGCTCGGCGCCGCTGAGCGCCGGGCTGCCCAGGGCCTCGGTC
>JAJUHM010000557.1 GCA_029279925.1 Aquabacterium olei | reverse complement strand
GTGTGCGACAGTTCGGGGCTGCGCACCGAGCAGGCGTGTATCGACATTTTTGAATTCATCATGAGCTTGACCGTCTACGGCATCCCGAACTGCAGCACCGTGAAGAAGGCCCGTACCTGGCTGGAATCCCGCGGCGTGTCCTACACCTTCCATGACTACAAGAAGCAGGGCGTGCCGGCCGAGCGCCTGGATGGGTGGATGACCGCGGCGGGGTGGGAGAAGCTGGTGAACCGCCAGGGCACGACGTGGCGCAAGCTGGACGACGCGACGAAGGCCGGCGTGGTCGACGCGGCCAGCGCGAAGGCCCTGATGGTGGCGAACGCGAGCGTGATCAAGCGCCCGGTCATCGAACTGGACGGCCAGCTTGTGGCCGTGGGCTTCGATGCCGCGGCGGAAGCTGCGGTCGCCAGCCGCGTCTGACGGGGTCAGGTCGCCAGCAACTGCCTGAGCACGAAGGGCAGGATGCCCCCGTGCTGGTAGTAGCTCACCTCGATCGGGGTGTCGATGCGCAGGCGCACGGCCACCCGGTCGACTTGCCCGCTGGCGCGGGTGATGCACAGGTGCACCTCGGCCTGCGGTTCGATCTCCTCGCCGAGCTCGACGTCGATCACCTCGGTGCCGGTCAGTTCCAGGGTCTGCCAGGAATCCTTGCCCAGGAACTGCAGGGGCAGCACGCCCATGCCGACGAGGTTGGCGCGGTGGATGCGCTCGAAGCTGCGCGCCACCACGGCCCGGATGCCGAGCAGCTGGGTGCCTTTGGCAGCCCAGTCGCGGCTGGAGCCGGTGCCGTATTCCTCGCCGCCGAAGATGACGGTCGGCACGCCGTCGGCGACGTAGCGCATGGCTGCGTCGTAGATGGTCATGCGTTCGCCACTTGGCTGGTGCAGCGTCCAGCCCCCTTCCTCGCGGCTGCCATCTTCCCGAGGGGGCAGCATGAGGTTCTTGATCCGCACATTCGCAAAGGTGCCGCGCACCATGACCTCATGGTTGCCACGGCGTGAGCCGTAGCTGTTGAAGTCGACCTGCTTCACGCCGTGGGCCTGCAGGTACTGTCCTGCCGGCGAGGAGGACTTGATCGTGCCGGCTGGCGAGATGTGGTCGGTGGTGATGGAGTCGCCGAACAAGGCCATGACGCGTGCGCCGCGGATCGGCGGCACGCTGGCGGGGGGCGCCTGCTCGAAGTGGTCGAAGAAGGGCGGGCGGGCGATGTAGGTGCTCTCGGGCCAGGTGTAGACCTGACCGCTGACGCCGCGGGCCTCGGCCCACAGGGCGCCGGGGCTGTCGCGCACCTGCGCGTAGTTGGCGCGGAAGGCCTCGCCGTTCATGGCGTGGTGCATCAGGGCCTGCACCTCGTGAACCGCAGGCCAGATGTCGCGCAGGTGGACGTCTCGGCCATCAGGGGTCTGGCCGACCGGCTCGTTCATGAGATCGCGTGTCACGTTGCCGGCGATCGCATAGGCCACCACGAGCGGCGGACTGGCGAGGAAATTGGCGCGGATGTTGGGGTGGATGCGTGCTTCGAAGTTGCGGTTGCCGGACAGCACGGCCGCGCAAACCAGGTCCTGTTCGATGATGGCCTCGTTGATTTCGGGCGCCAGGTCGCCGGCGTTGCCGATGCAGGTCGTGCACCCGTAGGCCGCCACGTGGAAGCCGAGCTGCTCGAGGTAAGGCAGGAGGCCGGCCTTTGTCAGGTATTCGGTGACGATGCGGGAGCCGGGAGCCAGCGAGGTCTTGATGTGGGGCGACACCCGCAGGCCCGCCTCGACCGCCTTCTTGGCCAGCAGACCGGCCGCCAGCAGCACGCCGGGGTTGGACGTGTTGGTGCACGAGGTGATGGCAGCGATCAGCACATCGCCATGGCGAAGGTTGAGGCCGGACGGGGTCGGGTAGGTCTCGTTCAACCGGGCTGCGGGCTGGTTGAAGCCGTTCTCGGCCGTGGGACGGGAAAACAGGTCGGTGAAGGTGGTGGACAGTCGATCGAGGTCGATGCGGTCCTGCGGCCGCTTGGGGCCTGCCAGGGAGGGCACCACGGTGCCGAGGTCCAGCCGCACCACGCTCGAGTAGTTCAGCTCGCCGGCTTGTGGCACGCCGAACAGGCCCTGGGCCTTGAAGTAGGCCT